>JBKPBA010000094.1:0-7135 GCA_046726675.1 Chloroflexota bacterium | reverse complement strand
TATTGCCGCTGGCCTCAATCTCAAGCGCATCGTCGTTCATGTGCATGCTCAGTCCCTCGGGAAACCCAGCCGTCCTGTGCGCTGCAAATCACCGTTCGCTCGCTTGCAAGAGAAGGAGGCTGTTTGATGGTCAGGTATCTCTCTTCCATTTCCCAACAGAGTCATACATCGGCCCCTACGGATATCCTGATTATTTGGTTAAAAGTCATTATCGCGCCCCTACACTATAGGTAGGTGCTCTACATGCTGCTTGTGCAGATCTTCGCGTGAGTGGCGGCGAGCTAGCAGACGTTTCATAGCAGTGCCTATACGACGCACTCCCTCTTCTATATGTTCGGTTTCGGGATAGGCGAAACTGAGTCGGAAGTTTTGCTGGCCGCCTCCATCGACATGGAAAGGTTCGCCAATCACAAAAGCTACCTGCTCATTGGCGGCTTCACGTAATAAAGTGCGAGAACGAATGTCTGCGGGTAGACGGCACCAGAGGTGAAAACCTCCTTCGGGATGATTGACGCGTACTTCTTTGGGCCAATGAGTTGCAATTGCTTGTAACATCAGATCACGTTTACGCCGATATTGTTGGCGTAACATTATGAGATGATTATCTAAAAGGTTGCGCCGTAAAATTTCTGAAACTGCCCATTGCCCAATAGCATTCGTGTTCAAATCGAATACCTGCTTATGTAGTGAGAGACGTTCTATCATCGGTTCGGGTGCCGCAAGCCACGCCACGCGTAGCCCTGGCGCCAATATTTTTGAGTAGGTGCTAAGATATAATACCTGACCGCTACTATCGAGTGCTTTGAGAGGAGGAGGCTGTTTATCCCCAAAGTATATTTCCCCGTAGGGATCATCCTCCAGTATTGGGGTTTGATAGCGTTTTGCCAGGAGCAGCAAACGACGACGACGATCTTGTGACATGACTGTTCCTGTGGGATTCTGAAATGTCGGGATAGTGTAGATTAAGCGCGGTCGATGGCGTGCCAGGATTGACTCTAATAAATCAACACGTATACCCTCATTATCGGTAGGAACACCAATCACGCGAACGTTCAGCGCACGAAACATCTGAATTGCGCCAAGGTAAGTCGGTACTTCAACGACCACTTCATCGCCTGGATTGAGCAAGAAGCGGCCAATCAGACCAATGCCTTGCGTAGAACCAGAGAGGATTAAGATATGCTGTGCATCAACAGCTACACCTCGTTTACGCATGGTTGCAGCTATAGCTCTTCGAAGACTATGCAAGCCTTCAACAGGACCATACCCAAGTGCACTCTGACGGGCGGAAAGTAGACTATCGGTAAAAATGGTTCTGATCATATCTGCCGGGAGCAAGTCTGGGGCAGGGTTACCTGGAGCCAGGGAGATGATTTCTTTGCTCTCGCTCATCGAAGCCAATTCGCTTAACATCAAAGCATCCGGCCCCAGAATTTCGCGTTCACCTGCCGGTAAACCAAGAAGCCACGAGGCAGTCTCATTCTCAAAAGTATCTCCAAGATAGCCAAACTGGTTGCGCCGCACAAGTGTTCCACGACCGACATGACCCTCAATCAGGCCTTCGCTGGCAAGTTCGTTGTAGGCATTCATGACTGTAGTTCTGTTGACACCAAGTTCACCCGCCAGGGCACGCTCCGTCGGAAGGCGTGTACCTTCTGGCAACTCACCGGAAAGAATAGCTTCGCGTAAACGTTGGCAAATCTGCCGGTATAACGGCAGACCACTGGAACGATCCAATGCAATTATTGTGTGAATTGGCGCAGTAAATAATGGTCTTGGCTGATACTGAGATGCATGTTGTCGCACGGTTTCCTCCTGATTGGCTCATACCAATAAAGTATAACCAATCCTTTGAGACGTTACAAGTGTTAATTGGTTGGAGATTTAATCAGCCAATTGTATGTGATATAAAATTAGGAGCAACTATGAAGGAGGCGTATGGAAACACAGGATAAGCGTATCGCAATGATACGTAATGACCATGAGCATGGATCCCGCTGGCTCGTACGTGAGACAATTTCGGTACTCTATGACATCGCGACTCAACCAACTTCCTCCCCAGAGGAAAATTTACAACAACTGCAAAGTGCCGGGATTGAACTGGCAAATGCGCGGCCAGCAATGGCCGCATTGGCAGGAGCGGTCAGACGCATTCTCAATGCTCCAGGTGGATTAGAGGGTATAGTACGTGAAGCTGCAAAACTGCTCAGAGAATACGATTCCGCAATAGAGCATATTACGGGCTATGCCAGGCCATTACTGACAGGAACAATAATGACTCACAGCCTTTCAGGAACTGTGCTTGAAGTTCTCACAAACTGTCTTTCACAAATTGAACAAGTAATCGTGTTAGAAGGGCGTCCTCGTTATGAGGGGCGCGAGGTAGCACGTGCGTTGAGTAAAAGTAATGCTTCGATCACGTTGATCACTGATGCGCAGGCTGATATTTTCCTTCCTCAATGCCATGCAGTTGTAGTTGGCGCAGATAGCATACTGGCCAACGGAGATATCTTGAATAAGGCCGGCACCGCTTTGCTTGCGTGGGCTGCTCATGGGCATAGAATTCCTTTTTATGTACTAAGCGAGACGCTAAAGATTTCTCCGCAAAGCTGGTCTGGTGACCTTGCTCAATTGGAGGAGAAAGAGTCAACGGAGGTGCTTAAACAGTATATTCCAGGAGTCAGAATTCGTAACTTTTATTTTGACAGAACCCTTTCCAGGCTAATTACAGGCGTGATTACAGAACAAGGCATAATGGGAAAAAAAGAAATTACGCAGGTAGCATCGCAACTGAAACAAAGGGTGTAAGAAATATCAGCACTTTCATTGTTCAGCTTGTACCTCAATTGTAGAACGTGTACAATAGTGAATGAAATAAGAAGCCCATCTGCGTAGCCATAAAGTGTCTCCATAATAACAGTATCTTTCGGGGTACTCGCCACTAAATGGGAGGAAGTTACATGCCTACCTATATTAGCCTGGTCAATCTCACCGAACAAGGGATCAAAGACTTTAAGAACTCCCCCGAACGTCTGCGATCTTTCGACGATGCAGCAAAACAGGTTGGAGGGAGACTTGTTGGTTTCTATCTAGTCCTGGGTCAGTATGATTATGTTGTGATTACAGAAGCTCCCGATGACCAAACAGCAGCTCGCCTCATACTGGGTACGATTGCGCAAGGGAGTGTTCGCACTCAAACGATGCGTGCTTTCCCGCGTGACGAGTTCGAGCAAATTGCTCGTAATCTACAATAGATCGGCGGGTGGAGAGAAAAGTTATACCTCACGCTTGCTTAAAACCCATAATCAGGAAAAATAGCTCTCACCAGGCGTTCAGGATCATGCCGAGCAAGTTTATCGTTTTCTAGATTAAGATGCTCGATGATAACATGCGGAACAAGACGTACGAGCCGCGCACGATCTACGATTACAGGCTCGCTCTTTTCTTGTGCGTAGGTTTCCAATACCTCTGGCAGATAAGTGCCATCGTTAACAATTACGCGATCTACACGCCCTCCCAAATATTGGTGAATCGCGTTCACAAAATCAGAGGCTTTATAGCCATCGGTTTCACCGTGTTTGGTCATCAAATTACAAACGTAGACTTTTTCAGCGTCTGATTCGCGAACTGCGCGTGCAATATCACAAACGAGCAAGTTCGGCAACAGGCTTGTATATAGATCCCCTGGACCGATGATTATAGTATTTGCCCGTCGTATAGCACGAACAGCCTGAGCACACGCTGGAGCATCTTCTGGTTCGAGTCGCAAACACACTATAGGAGAAAGCTCATCAGTATTCTTCTTACCACGAGTATCGATTTCCGTCTCATCACAGATAGTAGTACCATCTTCAAGATCAGCGCAGATCGTAGTCTGCTCAAGGGTTACAGGCAATACCCGGCCTGCAGTGTTGAGGAGCTCCTGAGCATCCTCAATAGCGAGTAAGAGATCACCGTTATTTATATCCTGCAATCCTTTGAGAATGAGATTACCAAGACTATGACCACCTACACCTCTCCTCCGCTGCCCAGAATCATCGTTTTCTGCCTGCTCAAAGCGATGCATAAATACTTCGCGCCAAAGTGCGCCATTGCGAGCTAACGCTACCAATGACATGCGCAGATCACCAAGGGGCAACTGGCGTTGAAATTCATCCATTAATCTACGCGAACTTCCACCACTATCCGACATTGTAACAATAGCACTGATGTTAAACTGGTATTTTTTAAGATGCGAGAGTAAGGAGAAAGTTCCAGTACCTCCACCTATGGTTGCAACACGGTGCCCTGCAAATCGGTCTCCAATATTATAATTTCCAGGCACGTTGGTTCTCCTGCGGCTGATCTCAGGCTCGTCGTTCATTATACAATTCCTCTATGAATAAGTTTTGGTTTCAGGGACTAGTCTATCATGGACTCTTTTTATACGCAAGCAAACTCAATGTTAAAGCATTGATTGCCCCTTGACAAATTGCGATATATCGTTATAATTAACGATATATCGTGTTATATCTTTATAACGCAGAAAGGTGCATCTTACATGTTTGGTAACAGATTTGCCTACGAGTATTCAGGCTATGGAGAAGAGCAGGGAGCGCCGCCCTGGCTTCGCCATCGAGAGCGACATGCTCATCACCATGGGAGGCATCACGGTCATGGACCGTTTGGTCGGAAGAAATGGGGAGGGGGTTGGACGCCTCCATGGTTACAGGAAGAATGGCGAGGGCCTCGATTCTTTGGTATGCGTAGAGGTCGCGGACCCTTTGGCCCGGGTGGACATTTCGGGCCTGGAGGTGAAGGTGGCCGCTTCTTTGGTCGTGGCGATATGAAATTTGTGCTGCTAGAGCTTTTACAAGAGCGACCAATGCATGGGTACGAAATGATAAAGGCGTTAGAGGAAAAAACCGGTGGTTTCTATACACCCAGTCCTGGCTCAATTTACCCCACGCTGCAAATGCTAGAGGATGGAGGCATGGTAACCTCAGCCGAGGTTGAGGGGAAAAAAGTTTACACCATCACAGATGCCGGACGTGCCTCACTTGCGGAGCGACGGAGCAATCAAGATGGATTCGCCGGGCCACCCTGGATGCGCTGGCGTGGTCACGGCGGGCATAGGCCTAAGCCGGAAATGCAAGCATTGCGAAGCGAAGTTGCAGAGACAGCGCGTTTACTCGCGATTGCAGGTAGAATGGCGATACAAGACCCCGAAAAGCTCGCGCGCCTGCGTAGTGTTATCGAGCGTACTCGTAATGAATTAAATACTCTGATCTATGGTGATAGTTCACAGCAGGAACAACCAACTCAAACTGAGCATCCATCCACCGATTAGAAGAGAAAAAGTAACAATTGAGCAGGGAGTTCCAGGGAGCTGCAAAGCTCCCTGGAACTCCCTGCTCAATTGTTACAAATTGTTTAAACCAATCCGCTTTTGCAATTCAGTTGCAACACTGTAAGGGTCACGCTCTCTGGTAATGATATCCTCCATCAGTTTTTGCCACTCTTCCTCGGTCACCTCGGTTCTTAAGGTCTGTATTACAGTGTGTATCACCAATGATTCTACTTCGCTATATACCTGGCGCTGCGCACGATTCGCAAGCATGCCACTTTCTACCAGGTACTGAAGATGCTGTTCTATAGCATCCACTAACTGTGTAATTCCCTGATCTCTGATGGCAGAGGTTTTCAAAACCGGAATACGCCAGTAAGGTTTTGATTTATCGTGCAGGCGTCGTTGAGGGTCGAGACTCAGTAACATTGCCAATTCCGCAACCGTCTGATCTGCACCAGGTTTATCGGCTTTACTAACCACAAAAATATCTGCAATTTCAAGAATACCGGCCTTAATGGCCTGGACTTCGTCACCCATGCCGGGGGCGCTCACTACTAGCACAGTCTGTGCAGCACGCATTACCTCAACTTCTGCCTGTCCCGTTCCTATAGTTTCAATAATGATGGGATTATATCCTGCGGCATCCATCGCTCGCACGACATCGCGGGTTGAAGCAGAGAGGCCACCGAGACTACCCCGGCTTGCCATACTGCGAATAAAGACATTCGGATCACCAGCCAATTCCATCATGCGAATGCGATCACCCAGAATAGCTCCACCAGTAAAGGGGCTGGAAGGATCAACGGCAACAATGCCAATCTTACGATCCCGTCGACGAAGTTCTCGCACAAGATGTGTGACTAACGTGCTCTTGCCCGCACCTGGCGCACCTGTCACACCAATGATATGAGCACGACCAGCATTCTGATGTAGCTCAGCCAGGTAACGGCGTGCCTGTGGCGCTTCATTCTCTATCAGTGTCACCATGCGAGCAAGTGCACGACGGTCTCCACTAAGCAACCGTTCAGTAATATTCTGCAAAGCGCACCTATACGTCTGCCGTCAGGCGGTCAGCCTGCACATTGGCTCGCACAAACTCAATAATCTCATCTGTTGGAGTACCTGGCCCAAAACATCCCTTGATACCCATTGCTTTGATTGCTGGCAGATCTTCATCGGGCAAAATGCCCCCAGCAGCTACCAACACATCATCCACTTCATTTTGTTGCAAGAGTTCCATCACTTTGGGGAAGATAGCCATATGAGCTCCAGAAAGTATACTCATCAAAATAGCATCCACATCTTCCTGGATGGCAGCTTCGACAATCATTTCGGGGGTCTGACGTATACCTGTATAGATTACTTCCATGCCAGCATCGCGGAGAGCACGAGCAATTACTTTTGCGCCACGGTCATGCCCATCAAGGCCCGGTTTGGCGACCAAAACACGAATGGGGCGAGTATCAGCCATATTTTATGACTCCTTCGTCAGTAAAAAATCCTGTTAAGGCGGAATTGTAGAGCGCACAGATAGCGCGCTCCTGTTCTTCGTACATTCTGGTGATATGTTCACTCCATTCTACAACGGGGCCTAAACTGCTGCAAGCATGCATTAATGCTTTGGCTTGCTCAATTATCCGCTGTTGTTCTTCCGATTTAACTATTGGAACAGGTAAGCTGGCTAAGACACGCTGTTCTATTTGGGGCTGTACCAATTTATACGCTGTGTGCAGAACGTAGACATATTCACGAAGCAGGCGCGAATTGAGCAATGCCAGGAAAAAATATAGTTGATCAGGACTGCTA
>JBKPBA010000093.1:0-5286 GCA_046726675.1 Chloroflexota bacterium | reverse complement strand
GACGCAAGAGTATGCGGATAACACGGGCCTGGTTTCTGTCGTGCCTGGCGATGGCCTCTTGCATCTCGATACTGTAGCAGAAGTCTGAGGCCATGAAGTCGGCACTTACCAGCAGGAGGATGATCTGAGCGCGTTTGAGGCGCTTCATGATCTCTGGCTCCCACTCTGCACCAGGATTGATATTCCCATCATACCAGGAGGTGATGATGTTTTGCCGTTTGAGGTTACTCAGGTGCTTATCAAGTTCTATGCGCAATGGCTGGTCGCGGTGGGAGTAGGAGATGAAGACCTCAAATGCCATGACATCCTCCTGCGCATATTCGAATACGCTGAAGCAGTAATCGACTGAGAGTTCTTTGTGGATGATGCAGATTACCTTTTAACTGGATAGTGAAACATGTATTGAGGGCCGATTAATCGGCGATGGGCACGATCAATCGGCCCCTACACATGATCCGATACTGTTGTTAAAAGCCATTTTCATCCACATGTGTAAGATTTGTTTTTCAGATGGTGCCATTATACATGGGGAATTGTTTAGCTGCAATAATGTGGCATGAGGTTCCAAATGAAATTTGCAACTCATCGTTAGTACATGGTATAGTATCCCTTGGGCTTAAGAGCCTGCTGAGAGATCAAGACAACTTGATGAGATGCAGTGGATAAGAGAAACATACAGGAGAGATGAAAGTGGGATTTACACGTAAATTACTTACCTCCACGCTGGTGGTTGGAGGAGCAGTTGGAGCGATGGCTCTATACAACAAGTTTATTGAAAGACAGGTTAGCGAACCTGATACAGTATTGAAAGGCGATGAGCGCCGCTATCCATGGAAGTATGGAGATATTTTTTATCAAGTGAAGGGTGCTCGTGAGGCAAAGCCGCTGCTGCTTATTCATGGTTTTGGCCCCGGGGCATCTTCGTATGAGTGGCGCAAGAATGTCGATGCGCTTTCTGAACAGTTTCGTGTCTATACGCTTGATCTATTGGGATTTGGTCTATCAGATCGCCCGGCGATTGACTATACTGCCGAAACTTTTACCGACTTGATTAGTGACTTTCTGAAAGAGGCAATTGGTAAGCCTACTGTCGTTGTCGCACATGGCCTGACTTGCGCATATGTGATTGCTGACGCCTATCGCCGACCGCAACTTTTTGAACGCCTGGTGCTGGTATCACCTCCAATGGATATTTTGGAGGAAAGCTTCCAGAGCCGTATGTCTACTGGCGTGAAATTTTTGTTGCGTACACCTCTCCTTGGTCAGTTCATTTACAACACACTGACCTCGCGGCGTGCGATTCGTTCCTACTATGATCTTGAGGGTTTCCAGAATCCTGGCCTGATTACCGAGGAGTTGGTAGAGTATATCTACACTAATGCCCACCAATCGAATAATCGCTATCCGGCGGCATCGATGCTTAGCGATGGCCTGGTGATGGATGTCAGCGAGCCACTGGCGCGTTTACAGGTACCTGTAGTCGCTATATGGGGTCGTGAAGATGTATTCACGCCACCTGAAATCGGCAATGTTTTCAAGCAGGTGAATAGGAGTATCGATACGCGCATACTTGATAAAGCCAGGCAGCAACTCCAGGATGAGCAGGCTGAGAAGTTCAATGCCCTGATCAGCGAGTTTGCCGGAGCGACTGTTACGCAGTAACATTTTCTGAAAAGCAATGTACCTGGCACCCCTTGCGGGTGCCAGGCCATCCTAGTTGCGTATATTCCCAAGTAGTGATCTTGCAATCACCACCCTTTGAATCTGATTTGTCCCTTCAAAAATCTGGGCAACCTTTACATCGCGCATATAACGTTCAACAGGGTAATCTCGTACATAGCCAGCGCCGCCCAGAACCTGCACTGCATTGGTGGTTACCTCCATAGCCATATCGGTAGCAAAACACTTCGCCATCGCAGCGTACATACTGGCATTCTGCCCCTCGTCTAACTTATAAGCTGCTTGATAGACTAGCAGGCGCGCCGCTTCGATCTTCATCGCCATGTCGGCAAGCATGAACTGGATACCCTGAAAGTTGCTGATTGGCTGGCCGAACTGTGCGCGTTGGCGGGAGTAATTACGCGCAGTTTCAAAAGCTGCCTGCGCTACGCCCACCGCTATAGCTCCGATGTTGATGCGACCTCCATCCAGAGACGAAAGAGCAATCTTGAAGCCCTGACCTTCTTCACCAAGGCGGTTGCTAACTGGAACTTCGCAGTTTTCAAAGATGAGTTCGCGTGTTGGTGAAGAGTGCAGGCCCATCTTGCGTTCTATCTTACCAAAGGAAAAACCGGGGGTATCTTTCTCTATCACGAAGCAGCTAATACCTGACGCTCCTTTACCGCCACTTGTACGGGCCATTACAAGGTAAATTTCGGCTTCGCCGCCGTTGGTGACCCACAATTTTGTGCCATTGAGGATATAGAGGTCGTTGTAGCATTCTGCTTTACATTGCAGGCTGGCGGCATCTGAACCTGAGTCGGCTTCACTGAGAGAGAAAGCGCCCAGTAGTTCACCGGAGGCGAGCCTTGATACCCAGCGATGGCGTTGTTGCGGATTGCCAAAACGAGCGATCGAGGCGGTCACCATGTTATGAACTGAAAGACCTACGGCGGTTGCCATCTCGCCTTTTGCAAGTTCTTCGTAAGCAAGGGCATTAGATAGCCGGCTGAGCGCACTTCCGCCATATTCTTCTGGTGTTGTCATGCCCATCAGGCCAAGTTCGGCCATTTTATGATAGATTTCACGCGGGAAGTGGTTCGTTTCATCCCATGCTTCTGCGTGAGGCGTGATTTCTTGTTCAGTAAAGCGACGTACCATGTCGCGGATATCTATTTGCTCTTCGTCGAGGTCAAATCGCATGGTGGCTCCTTCATATGAGCGGATCTCTGATGTTATAGTGGTAGCACATAGGGGATATCGGGCGCAAGTCTAGTTCCTGGCTCTAAGGAGCCTGCCAGATTTGCACGGTCTTATCGTTGCTTCCTGAAACGATGTATTTGCTATCGGGTGACCAGGCTACAGTGTTTACCCTGGCAGTATGGCCGGTATAGGTGCAGATATGTTTAGCGGTGGCAGCATCCCAGATCTGTACTTTCTGGTCTGCTCCAGCGGAGGCGATGCGTGTGCCATCAGGCGACCATGCTACTCCTACCACATAGCCTTTATGAAAACCATAGGTCAGGAGGAGCTCTCCTTTTGAAGAGTCCCATACATGTACCATATTGTCTCTACCTCCAGAGGCGATACGGGAGCCATCAGGTGACCATGCAAGGGTATTTACCTCTGCATTGTGGCCGCGATAGATCAGATAATCATTCTTCTTGCCACTATTTTTAATCGCGTTCCAGATCTTCACAGTTCTGTCCCAGGAAGCAGAGGCAATGCGTTTACCGTCAGGTGACCATGCTAATGACACGACATCGAGATTGGTCCCTTTGATGCAATGTCCGAGAAAATCGCGGACTTTTTTCCCGCTTGAAACGTTCCATACATGCGCAGTACCGTTGCGATTCCCAGAAGCGATATACTTGCCGTCTGGTGACCAGGCTACAGCCTCCACAACTTCATAATAACTTCGGTAGGTGGAGAGTGTAAGTCCTGTATAAGCATCCCAAATGCGTACAGTTTTATCCCAGGAACCTGAGACGATGTATTTCCCATCGGGAGACCACATTATTGCCTGTACGAGGCCTTTACCAATCTTATGGCAATGGCCGCAGTAGCTCAGGATGTTTGCTGCTCGAGCAACATCCCAGATCTGCACCGTCTCGTCACCACTACCAGAAGCGATGAACTTCCCATCTGGCGACCAGCTCACAGTGTATACTTCTTTTGCATGACCACGATAGGTTGCAAGACGGGTGATAGGGGGTGGTGCGGCTTTCAGGTACGTTGCGGGCGCCCTTGCTGGTTTCACCGATGGAGATGTTGATGAAAACAATGGCTGACTTTTAGGTGGCGCAATATATGCAGGTCCAACTGATGATGGAGCAGCAATGCGTTCCAGTTCTTGCTTAACGTAAGACATACTCGATGGCCTATCCCTGGCATCTAACTCCACCATCTGCATAATCAGCGTTTCAAGCGCGGCAGGCACAGGTTGGCCATGTAGAGGTGCAAAATGGAAAGGCATCAGTGATGGATCATCTCCTGTCAGCAGTTGATGAAACGTAGCGCCTAGACTATAAATATCCGAGCGCGGTGTAGTCTGAGTTTGTGCTTTCGAATACTGTTCTCTGGCTGCATATCCTGGAGAGCCAAGCGCAATTGTATCCGCAGTTTGCCCGGGTTTGAAGTGACGCGCAATACCAAAATCGATTAGATAGAGATGCCCATTGGGAGTTCGCATTACATTGGCGGGCTTGAGGTCGCGGAAGATAATGGGAGGGAAGCGAGTGTGCAAATAATCCAGCACAGTGCAGAGTTGAATTCCGATACCAAGCATCTCGTCAAGAGGAAGATAGCCTCGAGGGGCCTTGTTTGCATACTCTTCCAGGGTTTCTCCTTCGATGAAATCCATCACCAGGTACCATCGTCCCATCTCGGTGAATTGTTCGTAGATGCACGGCAGGTTAGGATGCGACAGACTGGCCAGCATCAATGCTTCGCGTGTGAAAGCGTTTGTTGCTTCAATTAAATCCTGCTGGCTCAAACCGCTCTGGCTCATTTCCTTGATGGCTACAAGTCGGTTACCAAACGGGAGATCGGCAGCCATGTAGACAGCACCGAAGCCGCCTTTACCGACCTGTTTGATAATGCGATAGCGCCGGTTAAGCTCCTGGTTGTGAACGAGCAAACCAGTAAGAGAACCTGGCGCTGCCAGTGCGCCGCTTTGTAGAGCGTGGCCGCAGCCAAAACAGAACTTTGATTGTTGCAAATTTGCTATGCCGCAGTTGGTACAGTAAATAGAAGAAGAAATCATAACCCGCCTCTTTGCGCCCAGGGCAAAGCGAAAATAAGCCTGCTGGTTCTATCTTTATGCAAATATGATCACGTTATGTAATGTCATTGCATGGTAGCACGTAAAGAAAGGGATGTCAATAAAAATAGTACAAAGGTTCTAGTAAGGATATTTGGCTGGAGCAAGCCGCCGACAGGAGTATTCTGCCAGGAAACTCTTGCAGTCTCACCGCTTCTACGGCATAATTTACTCAGTTAGACATCTCGAATCATCGCTACTTATATATATATATGGGAAAGTCTCAGCTATGAGCAGCATCATTCTCCTCGGCACAGGGACCTGCCAGATTGAATACGAGCGACGCGCATCGAGCGTGCTGATAC
>JBKPBA010000092.1:0-6539 GCA_046726675.1 Chloroflexota bacterium | reverse complement strand
TATCCGTCTTGTGAAGCGGCGTGGATGAACTGACGCTCATGTTGTTTGCGCGTGTAGATCATCGGAGGTCTTATGTTGAGAAGCAAGAAAAGTTCCTCGAAAAGCATATCCATGAAATCAACGTGTGCAATGCTCTTATTCGCTCTCAGCGTAGGATTTATCATTTTTTTGAATCTACAACATTCTTATCATGCAAAGGCTTCTCTCACCACGGTTGCTACGAACACTATTGAAGATAATTTTACCCGGACAAACCAAACAGGTTGGGGAATAACCACAAACAATGACTCAGTACCTAATGTTGCATGGGGAACGGATGCTGATGGGTCACAACCATATGTTAGTATAAATAACAACACCGGTGTGTTTGGATATCAGGGAAGTCTCAATGTTGTTGGATTAGCTACTGCAGGCACAACAACGTATGGTAATGGTGCTGATACATTAGTCAGCTTTACGATGAGCAGTGTTGGTCATGTCATACCTTATGTCCTTCTCAATGCCTGTGCAAATAAGTCCTGTTATTACTCAGCGCAGTTACACACTTCTCAAAATACTTTAGAAATTGGAGAACGCAAAAAAAATACAAATACTGTGCTCGCCTCTGTTCCATTTACCCCATCTGCAAATACTCTCTATTGGATGAGATTAGATACCGCAACGAATCGAAGTGGGACAATTGAAGCAAAAGTCTGGGCAGATGGGACAGCAGAACCAGGATGGATGGTAACAGGAAATGATAATAATGCTCTGGCTGCAAATTATGTTGGGGCAGGAGCATCATGGGATGTGGCAGGGACAGGGGAAAGCGTTAACTTTTCTTGTTATGCATTAAACATGGGAGGAAATGCAGCCCTTCCTTGCGCACCAAATCCAAATGCAACACCAACACCTACTCCCACTCCGACTTCTTCATCAACATCAACACCAACACCTACTCCAACAAGTACAGGAGGACCAGATAGCGCTCATCTTATCAGAAGCGTAAATGACAGTTTGTTTGACACAAATGATCAGTTGATGAACGATCCGACGACCCAGGCTCTTTTAAAGAACCATAATACTCCGATCGTTCGTATGCCATTCCGCGATGCGTTAACAGATGTACAAGATATTCAGGCCCTGAGCGCAATTAAGAATACCGGTGCAGCACCACTGGTTATCGTTCATGGTGCTTGTGTGTCTGACCCGTATACGATTGATAACCACTGGCTGTCACTGGTAGCACAAGTATTTGCTACAGGTCCTGTCTACGTAGAGTACGGCAACGAGGAGGATTTAAGCTGCAATGGTGGTGCGGGTATAAGCGCCACAGCGTATCAAGCTTCGTGGAACACAGTTGTAGCACAGCTTAAGGCAAATTATCCGTCCTATTATTTTATTGGACCGGTAACTTATCAATCCAACCCAACGTATATCGCAACATTTGTAAACGGCGCAAATCCACTACCTGATTACATATCCTGGCACGAATTTGTCTGCAGTTCATCGGATTCAAATAGTTACTGTTTGAGCCATATTAACAACTGGGCGACACATATTACTACTACCAATAATGCTGTTCAGAGTGCTATTGGACATACTATTCCTATTATGATTACTGAATGGAACTTAGATCCCAGTAAAGACCGCCGTTACAGCAATCAAAGCTTTATTCAGCAGTGGACAACCAATGCGCTGAATGAATGGAGAAGTCTTACTTCTTCCGGATTATACGCAGCATTTAACTATACGTGTGAGAGTCATCCTGATTTTCAACTCATCGACAGCAGTGATAATTTCACCTACCAGGGTGCTGTATTTTTCTTATAGTTCTTTTTAACTTGATGGCAGGGATGTCTGTATCGCTACGGCAATGGCAATCGAAAACTCTTTCAGATCGGCGATGCTGACATCGAAGGCGCTGATACCAAGCAATTCCGCGCGACGTTTCGCGTTTCCGTGTAAGGTTACAGTCGGACGGCCACTGCGTAACTGCACGACTTCCATTTCACGCCAGGCGACACCGTGTATGCCGGTGCCGAGCGCCTTACTGATGGCTTCTTTAGCAGCAAAGCGTCCCGCAAGACGAGTAGCCTTGTCCCGGCACTGGCGTACCTCCCTTTCAGTGAAGACGCGTTTGAGGAAACGTTCGCCATGATGCTCGTAGACCTTACGCACGCGGCCTACTTCGATGATGTCGATGCCAACTGCTACATTGACGCCTTGTGGCAGGCTTAAAGGCGCGGGTAAACCTGCCACCCCTGCTGGCCCGAAGAGCCAATCGGGAATAGGCACTCCCGGTTGGCGAACCAGTGGTGAAAAAATCAATGGCAGGTTGTCATCCATTGTTAGCTCTCTCCTCACTCCGTAGGGGCGGCCTTTATGGCCGCCCGTTTCCCCGTTCATCTTGGTCATATTTGGGAACAAGGCCAGACCCCCATCCCTAGCGGCTTACACGGGTAGGGTTTTTTGAAATGCGCCGGTCGCCAGAGGCTGTCATCCTGAGCGCAGCGAAGGATCTCTCGTCGGGCAGAGCGCAGATCCTTCGCTGCGCTCAGGATGACACGTCCCACCTCGCTGGCTCCTTTCCTAAAAAACCTACTTGTGTAAGATCCCCGTAGGGGCGGCCATAAAGGCCGCCCCTACGGATCATCAGCTGAGTAACGGTTGTGTGCTTGTACTATCGCCTGAGGGTAATACCGAAGGATCCGGCCCGGTACCGCGACCAATACCACGATACGTGAATCCGAGCCGTTTCATTTCGCTCGCCTCGTAGACATTGCGGCCATCGATGAGTACAGGATGATGCATGGCGTTCTTGATCTGGTGCATATCAAGCGACTTAAACTCATTCCATTCGGTCACAATTACCAGGGCGTCTGCGTCCTCAGCTACTTCATAGGCGTTTTGACAAAAGATGACGGAATCCATATGCACACCTGCGTGTTCCAGTGCTTCACGCCCGGTGTCCGTAGCGACGGGATCATAGACACGAACCATTGCTCCCTGGTTTGTTATCCAGCGGATGATGTCGACCGAGGCAGCTTCGCGCATGTCGTCGGTATTGGGCTTGAAGGCTAGCCCAAGAATGCCTACATTGCAGCCGCGCACTGCACCAAGGATTGATGTCAACTTGCTCACGACCAGGCGGCGCTGGTCATGGTTAATGTCCATCACTGCGCGTAACAGTTGGGGGTGCAGACCGGCTTCATCGGCCATATGCGTTAGGGCGCGCACGTCTTTGGGAAAGCAGGAGCCCCCGAATCCGAGCCCTGCATCCAGGAAAGCTCTCCCGATACGTTTATCGTAGCCCATACCCGCCGCAACCTCTTTGACATCCGCTCCCAGGCGCTCGCAGATTTGCGCAATTTCATTGATAAAAGATATCTTGGTTGCCAGGAATGCATTAGAAGCATATTTGATCATTTCGGCAGTGTAGAGATCGGTGATCACGATGGGGGCGCGCAATGGGAGATAGAGTGTGGCAACTTTGCGAGCCGCTTCCTGGTCGGAGGAACCTAAAACGATGCGGTCAGGATTCTGGAAATCCTGTACAGCCGAGCCTTCACGCAGGAATTCTGGGTTGGAGATGACAGCAAAGGGAACCTCGGGTCGCTTCAGATTCTTGCGTATGATGCGCGATACCACATCGCCGCTGCCCACCGGTACGGTACTTTTGTTGATAATCACGGCATGGTGGTCGAGTTCCTGGGCGATACCGCGAGCGGCACTCTCAACGTAGCGCATGTCTGCTCCACCCTGGTTAGAGTCAGTGGGAGTGTTGACGGCGATGAAAATAAAATCGCAGTTATCTAAGCCTTCGCTGTAGCTGGTTGTAAAATGCAGGCGCCCGGCGTGAACATTGCGCTCGACCATTTCTTCCAGTCCAGGCTCATAAATAGGCAGGATGCCCTGTTTGAGACGTTCAATTTTTTCCGGGATGATATCGACACAGGTTACTTGATTGCCCATATCTGAGAAACAGGTACCTGTGACCAGGCCTACATACCCTGTACCAATGACACAAATTGTTGACACTACTCTACTCCTCGATTGTCACAAATGGATTTTCATATTTCTCTTCGCCAATGGTGGTTGGCGCTCCATGTCCAGGAAGGACCACCAGGTCATCTTCAAGCGTATACAGCTTTTCACGGATCGATTTCTCGATCTGCTCGTAGCTTCCACCCTCAAAGTCCGTACGTCCTATACCGCGATTGAAAAGGGTATCACCGGTGAATACACAATAAGGGTGACTCACCAGGCAGATACCACCGCGAGTGTGACCGGGAGTATGCAGCACTTCCAGTGTGAGTGTACCAAAGGAGATCGTGTCGCCTTCATTAAGCAAAATATCAGGTTTACGCTTGACAAGTGGCGCTGGACGATTAAACATATGTGCTATATTCTCATCGGTATACATAGAGACATCATCCGGGTGGATTGCCAACGGCACGGGATAGACGGCGCTGACGGCATCGATGGCGCCGATATGGTCGACATGACCATGTGTGTTAATGATATATTTGGGAATAAACTTATATTCCTGGATATGCTGTATAATGCGTTCCGCCTCGTCGCCCGGGTCGATAATGACTGCTTCTAATGTCTCGGGACAGGCGTACAGGTAACAGTTCTCTTGAAATATGCCGACTGTGATACATACGACATTCGGCACTTGCTCTTTGTCCGCTTCGGGCATGCTACGTTTTTCCTTCTACTAACCCTGACTGTAAGATTGAGATACATTATAGCACAGTAGGGTTAGACGTTCCCCCCGGTTGTCACTGGTACTGCTTCCCCTCGATTGTCACCCTGAGCACATTCGTTACACTCAGGGTAAACTCCGCGAAAGGTCTGTTTGCTTCCCCCAGTTGTCACCCTGAGCGAAGCGAAGGGTCTGGCTCAGTGGGCAGCGAGATACTTCGCTGCGCTCAGCATGACAGTGCTGGACTTTATCAATGCAACATTATCAAAGCTCTTACGTTCATAATTATGAATGTTTTGTTACTTTTCACAAGAAGTGTTGCTATGACAAAAATTCATCTCGATACAGACATTGGCGGGGATATGGACGATATGTGTGCGCTCGCGATGCTTTTGAAGTGGCCTGATCTCGACATCACCGGCGTGACCACCGTATCCGATGCACAAGGGAGACGGGCAGGCTATGCGCACTACGTCCTGAGCCTGGTGGGGCGTACCGGCATTCCATGTGCAGCCGGGGCCGATATCTCTGGTGGCTATTACCGGTACGAACTAAAGTACCCTCCTGACGAAGAAAACTGGCTCGAACCTATTACACCTCGGCCCGGTTCGCCAGACAAGGCTGTATCACTCCTCAAACGTAGTATTGAGCAAGGTGCCATCATCGTCGCGGTCGGGCCATATACCAATTTGATGCTGTTGGAAAAAACGTATCCTGGCATACTGAAGCACGCCGACCTGTTTCTGATGGGTGGTCATGTGTTTGACATACCGGCTGCGTATCCGCAGTGGGGCAATGAGATGGACTACAACATCCAGGTTGATGTGTACTCAGCGCGTTATGTCCTGGAACATGCCAACCCAACACTCGTCCCTGTAACAGTCAGTTGTCAAACGGCCTTGAGACGGTCTTATCTTCCAAGACTTGCCCAGGCAGGACGCTTAGGCGAACTCATCGTGCTGCAAGCGGAACGCTGCGCCAGGAGTGAGCAAAACGAACACAACTACGGTGAAACCTGGCCAGGGCTGCCCAGGGACATCATCAATTTTCAACATGATCCTTTGGCCTGTGCCATTGCCTTAGGGTGGCATGAAGGCGTTGAGATTGAAACGGTTCCTCTCAAATTTGAAATAAGAGAAAGCTGGCTGTACGAGATTCCTGACAGCGCTGGGATTCCCACTCGCCTTGTCACGAAAATTGACGGCAACGCATTTAATGAGTATTGGTGTGACATCCTCTGCCGTTAGCTTATCAGAGGCCATGGAATGAGGGCTGATCTCCATATGTAGCTGCTTTCTCAAAAATAATGATTATAGCCTGCGCTTTTGTGTCTTCATTTTGACTATGTTGATTGGCTCGGCAAGCATATTTCCACGTAGTTTTGTTCATTGGTGTTCGTTGTTGTTAACAAAAGGTCATCGGCTTTGTTGTTGTGGATTAGACACTAGTGGCAATTATTGGTTCTCCCGCACAAATCGTGCTCCTCCGGCTAACCATGAGTTTACCTCAAATCAAGAGCCCTTCCCAAAGCCGATTAAGAAGCCTTCATTTTCCCTTCATTACTGCTGAGCACGGGAAATGCGGGAGAACCAATATGAAAGGTGACAATACATTTTTTAATTTGTTGATTACTACAGTCTCATAAAGAGAGGTTCAAATTATATTTATGTCAACTAAATTCAACCAAGTATGAGTTCAGGAGAGAAGTTTAGATTTTATTGCAATTTCGATGATGACTGGGTTAAAATTTCTCAACTTAAATCGGATAGTTCGTTATCCTTTCATCACCAAATATTCATGGCATTGCCGTTATTCGTGTTGTAAGATATAAAAGTTATTGATCTAGATC
>JBKPBA010000091.1:0-4994 GCA_046726675.1 Chloroflexota bacterium | reverse complement strand
GGTATGAACAATGTTGCTCTGCAACAATACCTCAATGCTACTCTTAATGGAGCAACTACGGGACAGAGCACTTCGACAAAACCTGCTTACACGATTAACACGGTGACTACCGATGCTATCAGCAACTTACAAAAACAGGTAAAGGATGGCTCTACAGGTATTCTGCTGGTGCTTAATCGGCCTTCTGGTCAGGATGTGCAATTCACATATTACACAAATGCCGATCCAGTTCGTGATACCAATGTCACGAATGTACAGGGACTTGCAAGCCAATTGAGTATCCTTGACAGGGCTGCTCGCCTTGGTTTGACTCCAGAGCAAACAAGCAAATTGTTGGCTCAGCCGCAGTTCTCGGTAGTGAACGTAGGGCAATCGCAAAATAACCGCTCGGTCAGCGATATCGTCGCAGGGTACATTCTGGCATATGCCGGTATTATCCTGATCTTCGTGTCGGTCTATCTCTATGGGGTTATGGTGGCAAATGGAGTCGCCGAAGAGAAAGGGAGCCGTATTATGGAGATTCTGGTGAACGCAGCCACACCCTTTCAGTTGATGACCGGGAAAATTATCGGTATTGGTGCGGCAGGGCTTACACAGATGTCGGCTTTTGTGATTGTGGGCATCAGTGCACTCCTGATACAAAATCCTATCAAAGCTGCGTTATTAGGTACCAATAGTAACGCACTGAACCTGAATATCACCGGCAGTTCGATTTCGCTTCTGCTCCTCCTTCTTGTCTACTTTATTCTGGGTTTCTTGCTGTATGCAACGCTCTTTGCCGCTCTGGGAGCTCTGGTGAAACGGCAAGACGAAGTCCAGAACGCTGTACAGCCCCTCACATGGCTGTTTATGGTTGGCTACTTTGTCAGCTTCTTTGGCATCTATAACCCGGACGCGACGTGGGTGAAGGTGATTTCATATATTCCTTTCTGGACGCCTACTACGATGATTATGCGGATCGGTGTTGGCAGCGCGACCTGGTGGGAGATTGCAATCACAATCGTGATCATGATCGTTTCCATCTTCGTTTGCGCGATCATCGCAGCGCGTATCTATCGCTATGGTGTTCTGATGTATGGCCAGAAGCCATCGATGCGCCAACTAGTCAAAATCGCACGCATGAAGTGATTGGCCCAGTGAGTAATTTGAAGCGCAAGAAACCGATAGCACTGATCCTCCTTTTTACTCTATACTGTTCTCAGAAAGAAAAGGAGGACACTGAAAATGAATTACTTAGAAGAGAAAATCAAGCAAGAGCCTTTAGATGAAGAGCAGTGCTGGAGTGCGTTTCTAACGAGAAATGCGCAGGTTGATGGAGAGTTTGTTGTTGCTGTGCGTACCACAGGCATTTATTGTCGTCCATCGTGTCCAGCGCGCCGGCCCCATCGTGAGCACGTTGCCTTCTTCAGGCTTCCAGAGGAGGCTTCAGCCGCAGGCTTTCGACCATGTCGGCGGTGCCGTCCTGATCTTGCTCAACTACCTGAGCCACAAGCTGAGTTAATTGAGCAGGTCTGCCGCTATATTGAAACCCATCTGGATACTCCAATGCGTCTTGCCGATCTGAGTCAGCAGTTTCATATGAGTCCGTATCATCTCCAACGCACATTCAAGCGGATCAAAAGCATTACCCCGCGCCAATATGTCGAGTCCTGTCGCCTGGGGCAGTTTAAGGCGCGATTGCACGAGGGAGAAACGGTGACGGGTGCGCTTTACGATGCTGGTTATCAATCAAGCAGTAGTTTGTATGCGCGTACATCCGTCCAGCTTGGCATGACGCCAACAACATACCGCAAAGGAGGAAAGGGCATGAGTATTGGATATACCGTCGTCGAGAGTCCACTGGGATATGTGCTGGTTGCAGCGACGGAACGCGGTGTCGCTGCCGTTCGCTTCGGAGACTCCGAACAAGCTCTGGAAACCGATCTTATACATGAATATCCGAAGGCGGAATTGACACGCGATGACGAGCAGCTCCGACCCTGGGTGACTCTCCTGCTGAACTCTCTGCAAGGGCAGCCTTCCCCACAACCAGTGCCACTCGATATCCAGGCATCAACTTTTCAGTGGAAGGTCTGGCAAGCCTTACGAGCCATTCCCATAGGTCAGACTCGTTCCTATCATGATATCGCCCAGGCTATTGGGCAACCCACAGCGACACGAGCAGTCGCTCAAGCCTGCGCTACCAATCCTGTAGCAGTGTTTATCCCATGCCATCGCGTGGTACGCAACAATGGCCAGCTCGGGGGCTACCGCTGGGGAGTTGAACGCAAGCAGCAGTTGCTTGCACATGAACATGCTGCCACTACTGCTCATTCCTCTATAGCAGAGACGAACCAGCGGCAGGTGCGAGAAGGAGCTTTCCAGAGATTATAGAACCATCCAGCGACCCAGAACAGGCCGAGACCTCCCCAGCATATTACGAGAATAATCCAGTGACAACACCCCATCCCTAAAGGGATGGGCTTCTCAGACGAACACTCCCATCGGAGTGCTTAGCGTCTGAAGGTGGTGCCCCCGCCTTCAACAAAATGTTTTGTGCGGCATTGACATCACGGTCTGCCACATAGCCACAGGAGGTGCACATGTGCGTGCGAACAGAGAGGGACTTGTGCACCAGTTCTCCGCAGTTGCTACATGCCTGTGCCGTGAAGCGTGGGTTCACTCGGATGACTTGATGACCAGCTCTTGCAGCCTTATCTTCAAGGATGTCGAGGAATTGGCTCCACGCGGCGTCCAGGATGGATTTCGACAAATGATGGTTCTTGACCATAATGGTGATCTGGAGGTCTTCTACCACGATATGGTGATAGTGTTGGGCATACTGCTTGGCCACCTTGAACTGATGGTCACGGCGTTGACGGTCGATCTTCAGATGGGTCTTGGCTACGGACTTGGCAGCCTTCCGCTGGCGGTGGCTGCCTTTCGTGCGGCGACACATGGTGCGTTGCTTGCGTCTCAGCGTCTTCTGAGAGGTGCGATAGAAGCGCGGGTTCTCGATCGTACGGCCCTGGCTATCGGTGAGGAAAGACTTCAGCCCGACATCAAGGCCGATGTCAGGATGCTCACACGAAGAGGAGAGATGCTCAGTATGAGGTTCCGTCTCGTACACAATAAGCGCGTACCAATGTCCATCGGCGCGGTGAACAAGATGTACAGTCTTGGGCGTCCCCTCAATCGGGCGATGCAGCTTGATCTTGAGGAAATGTCCGATTTTCTTAGGTACAATCAGGTGTTTCTTGTCTTCATGCAGATAGCAGTCTTTGCCATATTGCCGCAGTTGGATAGAGTGCCAGCGATTGGGCTGCTTGAAGCGAGGGAAGCCAAATCCAGGGATATCATGCTTTTTGGCAGCCAGGAAACGTGTGAGAGATTTCGAGAGCCGATCAGCAAGCATCTGCACGGTGGTGGCAGGCACATGATCGCCTTGCCCTTTGAAAGCCGCTTCAAGCTCATACTTGCTAGGAAATATTGCATCTTGCTCATACTGTGCCTTGACCGTCTCAAGCATGCCATTATAGATGGTGCGAGACTCTACCAGGCAAGCCAGAAGCAAGCGAGCTTGGTCCTTATTCGGATACAGTCTAAACTCAAACGTTCTCATATCTATGTTCTACTAAATATCGTTAGAATTGTCAAGCGAGGGATATGCGCCTTGCGGAGGCATTTCATCTCCAGAGCTGAAGCTAGGGCCCTCATGCCGCTTATGGGTAGATTCCATGTGGCATGAGGAAATGCCTTTCTGCTAGCCTTTCGCATGCTTCCCAGTGAACTGTATGATCGCATCCGTCGCCAGCTTGTAGCCGCCAGCATCGCGTGTGAGTTGCTGCATGTGCCCAACACGTTGGCGCAATGCTGGGTCGTTCGCGACCCGCTCGACTGCCTCGCGCAACGTGGCGACGGTTACGGCCTCTTTTTCCAGTGCGATGCCCAGCCCCAATTCGGCAATGCGCCTCGCCGTCACAACTTGCTCCTGTGTCTGGGGCACAGCGACCATGGGGACACCATAGTAGAGGCTTTCCATCACGCTGTTCATCCCGGCGTGGGTGACAAAGACACGCGCACGCGACAGGATGTCAAGTTGAGGCACATAGGCTGAGACCAGGAAGTTCTCCGGGATAGGACCCAGAGCAGCGGGATCGACCTGTTTCCCTCGTGAGAGCACGACCTGGTAGCCGCTCGAAGCCCAGGCCTCAAAACACTGCTTGAAGAAGGCAGGCTCGTTATTAAAAATGGTTCCCAACGAGATATAGAGCAGCGGTCGCTCGGCGCTGAGCTGGTCGAGTGGGAAATCGGTTGCCTGGTGACGCGGCACGATGCATGGGCCAACGAAGAGGTAACGTTCGTCAAAGGTGTCTCCCGCCGGCTGGAAGGCTTTGGGAAAAAAGACAATGTTGAGCGGCTCTGCATACATCAGGACGTTGAAAAGATCCATCGGTGGAAGATGATAGCGCGCGCATACTTCTGCAATGCTTGCATTGGCCTGTGCCAGAACTTCGCGCATCTGGGAGAGACGGGCGTTCGGTATCTGCCCTCTCAGAGAAGATATATTGAAGTGTTCGTTCATGGCATAGGTAGGACGTAAGGCAATCGCAGGCACCTGAAGCACCTGGGAGACGATTCTGGTCCAGAGACATACCGGCTCATGCACAATCACATCTGGCGTATCCGAGCGAATGCGCTCCAGGACTTGCGGCAGGACCAGGAGACTCTCCTCACCCAGCATGGGCGACATCATCGCGATGTGCTTCATCAACTTCGATTGATAGGAGTGAAATGTGGCTCCTGTGGCCTCCACAGTCTCTCGAAACTCCTCTGGCAGGTAGTAGATCACGTCCTGGCCACGATTGACGAGTTCCTGTGCGATGGCGAGCGTCGGATTCACATGTCCATACGCGGGTAACGTTAAAAAAATGTATCTTGCCATAGTGTTCTCATTTCTATTGAATGGCACGAACGAGAGCCTCCAGGCCCTGGTGTAGCGCAGCGATATCCTG
>JBKPBA010000090.1:0-4282 GCA_046726675.1 Chloroflexota bacterium | reverse complement strand
ACCCAAAGCGGAGCTTACGACCTCTTTGTCTATATTGACAACCAGGGTACCCACGCCAAGAACCTGTTAAGCAACTCAACCACACTTTTTAAACAAGGTGTGAATCAGCCCAACACTGTTACGGTAGTCGCTAATGGTAGCAACTTGTACTTCTACATCAATGGGCAATATCTTGATGGCATAAGTAACAGCACACTTACTTCCGGTAAGATCGGGGTGTTTGGGGAAAGTTACACTAACCCGACCGATGTTGCATTCAGTAATGCCCAGGTGTGGACGATATAATTTTGCTATTGACAAATAGCAAAACCACTGGTAATCTGATATTAACAAATAGACAGGCAATGAATGGGACAAGTAGCTTTTGCCAGGCAAAAGCGAGCTGCGGGAGAGTGCAACGCAGCAGCCAGTAGAAGCGAAATCCACCCACGAGCCAGCGCGATAAGCGCCAACGGCTGCCTCCGTTACAAGGCATAGTGAGTTTCAATTCACGTTCAGTGAATTGAAAGAATCAAGGTGGCACCACGACACACGCAACGCGCGTCGTCGTCCTTCGCAATGGACGATGGCGCTTTTTTATTGTTCATTTGTAGAGGCCTGGTATAAGGAACTGGCGGGACTTGCCCCCGCCAGGCTAAATAAAAGTACAAGGAGTAGATACTATTATGTTAGATCTCGCATTTATTCGCAACCATCCAGACATCGTTAAAGAAGCGGCACGAGTCAAAGACAACACACTTGACATCGACTACCTGTTAGAAGTCGATCGACGAGTGCTTGACCTGCAACACGAAGTGGAAGAAGCTCGAGCCGAGCAAAACAAAATCTCAAAACGCGTTCAACAAGCGGGCAAAGACAAAGCGTTACGCGACGCACTGATCGCCGAGGGGAAGGGACTCGCCGAGCAGATCAAGGCTTTAGAACCCAGGTTGCGCCAGTTGGAGGAAGAACGCCAGCAGTTGCTCTACCTTGTGCCCAATATCCCTGATCCCAGTGCTCCCATAGGCAAGGACGAGAGCGACAATGTGCCCATCCGCTACTGGGGTGAGAAACCGGCGTTCGACTTTGAACCCCTCGACCACTATGCTTTGATGCAAAAACTGGACGTAGTAGACATCGAGCGAGCTGTCAAGATCGCTGGCGCGCGTAGTTATGCCCTCAAAGGTGATGCAGCACGCCTAGAACTGGCCTTGATGAATTTCGCCATGGATCGCATTGCACGTAAAGGGTTCACGCCACTCATAGTACCGGCTATGGCACGAGAATTCAGCTTTATCGGCAGCGGGCAATTCCCCAAGGGACGCGACCAGGTCTATGCTATCGAGGACGAAGACACCTTCCTGGTAGGCACCGCAGAGGTCTCGATCACAGGCATGTACAAGGACGAGATTCTCAGCTACGAGGACCTGCCCTTGACATTCGTTGGCTTCTGCCCGTGCTTCCGTAAAGAGGCTGGCACCTATGGCAAGGATACCCGTGGTGTCTTCCGCATTCATCAGTTCAACAAGGTCGAACAATACGTGATTTGCAAAGCTGACCACGAGGTTTCTGTCCGTTGGCACGAGCAGTTGATTGCAAACTCGGAAGAACTGGTACAGGCACTGGAGTTGCCTTACCGCGTGGTAAATGTCTGTACCGGTCATATGGGCGACGGTAAAGTCGGCATGTATGACCTGGAGTGCTGGATACCAAGCGAGGGCAGGTATCGCGAGACTCACTCGTGCTCGTACTTTCACGAGTGGCAAGCCCGTCGCGTGAACATCCGCTACCGCGACGAGGATGGCAAAGTAAAGTTCGTCCATACATTGAACAATACGGCCATCGCCTCGCCGCGCATCCTGCTGCCTCTCTTCGAGGTTCACCAGCAACCCGACGGCAGCGTACGTATTCCGAAAGCATTGCGCCCGTTTATGGGTGGGCAGGAGTATATCAGGCCACGTGAGGAAGTCAAGCTAGAGAGGTAATTTGGTTCCACCATATATCGGTGGCCTGAGTTCCAGGGCATGTAGGGGTTTTCACGCACTGGAATGGGCTGAAAAGCTAAACCCGTTTCTGACAGACATAGATCATCGCGGGAGAAGTGGCGGTCAGCGGTTCTTGCTGCCAACTGCCGTAACACGCGCGGATCTGCAGCCCATTGTAGTAGAGCAAGGCTTCCATCTCTTGAGGATAGACGTAGCGCAGGGCCGTGCGAAGGGTCTTCTCCACGTGTTGACCCCCTGGATGGAGAAACGTGAGATGGCGGGTGTAGTGCTGGATCTGGGTCATGGGATCGTAGTAGTGCTGCTCAGTGATCACGAGGTGTCTTCCATCAGGCAGCGTGAACTTCTGCGGTTCTGGACGACGGCCTTCCAGAAGATTGCGTGGGGTGGGATTGCGTGTTTCAAAGAGAAAACGTCCCTCTGGGAGCAAATGTTCGCGGACACGCGCCAACATCACTTCCTGGTCCGCTCGCGTGAGAATGAATTGAAAGACATTTCCCAGCATATAAATGAAAGGAAACTGCTTCTGGAGGTGGAACGTGCGTGCATCAGCGACCACCCAATCAATCGAGACACCCTGCTTCGCGGCCTTCTGGCGGGCCCATGCGATCATCTCTGGGGTGATATCCACACCTGTGACTTGGTAGCCAAGTTCCGCCATGCGAAGAGCCATGCGTCCAGTTCCACATGCCAGATCTAGCAGAGGCCCTCCAAGCGAGTGTGCCCACTGCTCGGTCAAGGGATAATCCTCTTCGTAGCCCTCGTCTTCCAGATCATAGGTCTGCGGATCTCGAAATTCTTCAAGATTATCATGATCAATCATCACTGTCCCTTTCACGCGCTCATGGTTCGCCACCAAATTTACAGCTTCTCAGAGAAGTATACGAGTGGGGCGCGGATTCCCCAGGTGATGGTAGGGGTGATTCTCACCTTTGATGCGTTGCCAAATCCCCTCACGGGCAGTTTCATCATCACCTCTGCATATTCCACATTGCCCTGGACTGCTACGATGGGGGCAATTGTTTCCAACTCGTTCAGAGCTGAAAGGATGATATGAGCCAGTACATATCTCAGAACAATCTCTGAAAGACATCGTGAAGGCTCTTCGTGTGCTGCTTCGTGCTGAATGTAGCACAAAAGGTTTTTATGTTACTTGACTTTTCCGCTCTCATGGGCAATAGTGATAGCAACACTACTGACTCACAAAAACAAACAGACAACCGGGTAGGAGTAGAATAAAGGAGCAGGTTATGGCACTTCCTGAATCCCGATGGGTAAGCGTTGAGGAATACCTGGCTATTGACAATGCCAGTGATGTGCGTTTTGAGTATGTCCATGGTCAACTTCGTATGCTTGCCGGTGGGAGTCGAAACCATGCATTAATCGCGCATAATCTTCACGGTTTACTTCACAACCACTTGCGTGGAACTCCATGCGCAGCCTACACCTCTGATATGCGCGTCCAGGTAGCTATAGACCGCTATTACTACTCCGATGTCACGGTCAGCTGCGATGAAAACGAGGCAGAGAATGCATTGAATTCTCCGCGTGTCGTATTTGAGGTTCTTTCTCCAAGCACCGAAGTGATTGACCGTACTGAAAAACTGGAAGCGTATCGTGAGTTGCTAAGCATAGAGGACTATGTGCTTGTGAGTTCTGAGCGACAGGCGATTGAAGTTCACCACCGAGACCGCAAGCAAAACTACTGGATTACCAGAATCTACGGCCCTGGAGAAACTGTGAGAATCGAAAGTCTCAACGCTGAATTTCTCATGGATGAAATTTATGAACGTATCCGGTTCAAGCAGTAGGACAGATTACATCTACAACCAAATAATTTCCCCCCATACACTCTTCTTCTCATCATCCACATACAATAATCCAACACTACACCTCAGCTGCCGCCGCCTATCCGTCGTACTCCCCGGATTAAACAGCAATTGCCCATCAACCTCCTGATTCCAGGGAATATGGCTATGTCCAAAAACAACACATCGAGCATTGGGAAACTCCTGACGTGCAACTCGCTCACGGTTGTGTGAATCGCCCAGGATGTGTACAACACCAATCCTGCAATGCCCTACGACAATCTCGCGCTTAATCGGCAATTTTCGTACCACTTCTTCTTCCTCAATATTGCCTTGAACAGCCACAACTGGGGCTATCGTCTCTAATTCTGAAATGACAGACAGTATCGAGAGGTCACCAGCATGAATTATCAATTCAACCCCTGCGAAATGCTCCCAGATAGCATCGGGTAGTTTTTTGAAATGAGGTATATGTGTATCGGAGATAATTCC
>JBKPBA010000089.1:0-7302 GCA_046726675.1 Chloroflexota bacterium | reverse complement strand
CCATTAGATGGCTCAGCCCGTGCTGAACAAGCCATTCCTATTGCAGCACGCATTGCCCACGCCTTAGGTGATTCGGTCATCTTGCTGCGGGTGGCGACTGCTCCAGTAGACACTGGAAAGTACAGTGCGACATCAGGGTATGTGGAGGAAGCCGTTGACGCTGACCTTGCCGGTGCTACCAGTTACCTTGAAAATATTGCTGAATCAAACGAACTGGATGGCATCACAACGGAAGTCAAAACCTTCATCGGCGCAGTTGCACCGACGATCCTCTCTGCCGCTCAATCGTTCCATGCCAGTATCATCGTAATGTGTAGCCACGGCTATACCGGCTTCAAGCGCTGGGCGCTGGGTAGCGTCGCTGATAAAGTGACACGCCATTCTCCGATACCCGTACTCGTCTTGCGAGAAGGTGGGCCTGTGCCCACAACAGCAGAGCATCAACCTGTGCGTGTGCTCGTTCCTGTGGATGGGTCTACTCTTTCAGAAACAGTGCTTGAGCCGGCAGCGTACCTGGCAGCGGCGCTGGCAGAGGCTACCTCGCAGCAGGGTGCGCTGCATTTGTTACGAGTAGTGGACTTTCCAGCTAGCGGCGGAAAATTTAAGAGCGATGCACATATTGATACGGGCCTGAAAGAGCAGGTGAAACACGAAGATGAGGCATACCTGGCTAGCCTGGTAAATCGCCTAAGTGAAGGTGATTTGGCAAACCTCGATCTCGCGATCACCTGCTCCGTTGAAGCCGATCCAGACGTAGCTGAAGCCATTGTGAAAAAAGCCGAACAGGATAAGTTTGATTTCATCGCCATAGCGACCCATGGACGCGGCGGTGTGCAGAAGTGGGCTATGGGCAGTGTAGCTGGACGTGTGCTCCATGCTACCAGGCTGCCACTCTTGATTATGCGACCTCAAGATGTTCAAACCTCTCCTGAGTCGAAAGAAAAATAGGAGTGCAGAGGACGAAGTCCTTTGCTAGGGGCGGGGTGTCCCCGAAAAACTCCTTTTACCCTTTTGCCGCCGTAGGCGGCAAGTCAAAGATGGTTGAAAGGAGAACCACCATGTATAAACGAATTCTTGTACCACTAGATGGATCTACCCGTGCCGAACGATCCATCCCAGTAGCAGCACGCATCGCACGCGCTACAAATGGAACTATAGTATTGGTACAGGTAGCCACCATACCATTTACCTATAGTTCTTACCTGGGTTCTGCCACCTATGCTGATGAAGTCATCGAAACCGACCTGAACGCGGTAGAAAGATACCTGGACGCCCTCGCCAATTCAGAACCACTGGCGGGCATCAAAACGACCACAAAAGCCGTTTTTGGTTCGGCAGCACCAGAGATCCTTTCCACTGCAAACGCCTACAACATCGATCTGATCGTAATGACCAGCCAGGGGAAAACTGGCATGAAACGTTGGATGCTAGGTAGTGTAGCACAAAAAATAGCGCGCCATAGCTCTATGCCTGTACTTGTGTTGCATGAAAAAGGGCCTCTACCTGTTAGTCCACATCTAGATAATCGTCCGTTGTGCGCGCTTGTACCACTGGATGGTTCTACACTGGCAAAGACAGCGCTAGAACCAGCCGCGCAACTTTTGGCGGCAATTGCGGCCCCGGCGCAAGGCTCATTGCATCTTATTCGGGTTGTAAAACCGCCAACTGCAGAAGAATTGCGAGCAGTGAGCGATCAAGAGTCCATTGAGCGTTTGAAAGAAAATAAACTGCACATGGCAAAAACCTATCTGAACTCTATAGTAGCTCAGTTGCGTGAAAGCCCTCTAGCGCACCTCAACCTCTCCATTACATGGTCAGTGGTAATCGATCATGATGTGGCCCACACAATCATTCAAATGGCTGAAAACGGTGAAGATGCGGAAGGCGCTGGTGTTTTCGGTCGTTGTGATCTCATTGCAATAGCAACACATGGGCGAGGTGGATGGCAACATTGGATCCTGGGTAGTATTACTGAACGAGTGCTTGGCGCTACAAAACTTCCCATCCTGATTGTGAGACCCGAGGCAGCCGAATTCAAGCGTGCCTTGAACGGCGGAGAAACAAGTGAGACCTTGATACCATTAAAGTCAAACCCATTGACCATCAACTAGTAAGCAGGGTAACACAAGTGTAGGAGTCCGATCGATCGGACTCCTACACTTGTGTTACCCTGCTTACTACCAACCACCGTTATTAGCCTGCAACGGGTACAGGAGGTGTGGCCTGTTTGGTCTTCTCCGCTTCCGCTTTAGCCAGCGAACCTGTCCATGGCGTACCCAACAGTGGGAGCAGCCAGCGGTCAACGCCATAGTAGCCAGCAACGCGCCAGGCAAGTACCAGAAGAATAGCAAGACCACCGATGATCGGATTGATGCTAACCGCGCCAGCCAGCAGGAAGTTCATGTTCATGAATACTCCGAAGAAAGCGGCGATACCAGTCAACATACCAATGATCAAGCCAATACCAACGGCTATTTCGCCGAATGTCACCACGTAAGACCAGAACCCGGCCCAGCGTATGACATTGTTCTGTAAGAACCAGGCATACCAGCCCTGAACGGCAGGATACTGACCTGAAGCCTGTGCTATCCCACCATGCGCAAAGCCTATGAGCTGTGCACCTAGATGCGAGGTGAAAATCCAGGAATTACTTAGATCTCCTTTACCAAATTCCGATCCAATCTGGATGTTGTAGCCAAACAGTTTGTCTACTCCAGCTACCAGCCACTGGTAACCAACATATAGACGAACGATCAACCAGACCCAGGCCATACGCGTATCGGCAAACAAAAACCGCGCGATCGGCGGCTCAGGGATTTGTATTACGGCCTTTGGCCGAATGCTTTTTACAGTGCTACTCATGATTTGTTTATCTCCTCTAAGAACGGAATACTCAATGCTCACACCGCGTGAGACGTTATTTATAATTTCTTTTCCATTCCGTTCTTTACTAAGAGCATACCCCTTTCATGTCTCAAAAAAATCACTGCGAAGGCATGTTTTATCACGAAAAAATCACGAGTAACAGATCCATTTTAGTTGGCGTTCTCATCCCCTCTTCAGATACCCCACCAACTCCTCTCCTCTCACCTCCACCTGTTTACTCTCTGTCCCCAAACCCTCTGCTTGCAGATCCTTTACGGTCACAAAACCGCCCTCTAGTTCTTTCTCACCGATCAACACGGCGTAGAATGCTCCAGAGTTATTGGCCTGCTTCATTTGTGATTTCGCGCTGCGGTCACCATACGCCATCTCTGTCTTGATACCCGCGTGACGTAATGCTGCTACAGTCCGCACAGCTGCTTCTTTGTACTCAGGTGTCTTGCCGAAGTAGACCACAAAGGCCAGTGGCCTTTCTTCTTCGGGTGGCGTGATCTTCTGCCTTTTCATCTCCTGAATGACGCGCTCTATACCCGCACCAAAGCCAATGCCTGGTGTATGAGCACCACCGAGTATTTCAGCCAGTCCATCGTATCGTCCACCACCAACAAGCGCCTGTTTGTCTAAATCAGATGTGAACTCAAACACTGTGCGTGTATAATAGTCCAGTCCGCGCACAATCAATGGATCAATCTCAAAAGGCACATCATATACCCTCAGAAAGCGCTGAACAGCATCAAAATGCTCGCGACAAAGCTCGTCCAGGTAATCAATTATCTTAGGTGCGGCAGCAATCTTCGGCTGATCCTGAGGCTCTTTGCAGTCCAGCAAGCGCAGCGGATTTTTATAGAAGCGCACCTGGCAATCCTGGCAGGACTCAGCTAGCAAGGGTCGGTAGTAATCTTTCAATATCTCGATGTATTGAGGTCGGCAGTTACCATCACCAATGCTGTTGATAAAAACACGGATGTGTTTCAAACCCAGATGTGCGTAAAAGTCATATAGCAAGGCAATCATCTCTGCATCAATTGCCGGGTCGCCGTCTCCCAAAGCCTCACATCCAAACTGGTGGTGTTCGCGCACACGCCCTGCTTGCGGCTTTTCGTGGCGAAACATCGGTTCGTTCAAGTAGTAGAGTTTGACAGGTTGAGCTTGCTGGAACAGGCCATGCTCAAGATAAGCGCGCACAACCCCTGCCGTTCCTTCAGGGCGCAGCGTCAGGTTGGTACGATTGCCCTCCTTATCGGGACGATCATCAAAGCTATACATCTCTTTTTCAACGATATCGGTGCCTTCACCAGTCGTTCGCGCAAAAACAGCCGTCTCTTCCAGGATTGGCGTTTCAATACGCCGGTATCCATAGAGATTTGCCACTTCTACAGCTACTCGCTCGACCATGCGCCAGTAGGGTTGCTCACCGGGCAGAATATCTTTGAAGCCTTGCAAGGCCTTAAATTGTTCGGGCATGAATGTTCCTTCTCTCCCATCTGTTATAATGCATGACTATTATAGCAGGTTTCCTCCCAATTCCCAACTTTTCTGTTACAAGCCGAATACACGACACGTTTCTTTAATGGAGATAATAGACTTGGGAGAAAATAAGTGACTCAGACAAGTGGAGCTATAGGGCAAAACAGCGAAGTAAAACAAAGTGAAGATGCAAAACAAAAATCGACGTTGTATCAACGTGTGCAGCATCTTGTGCCTTATAAGTCCTCGGATTGGCTGCTATGCATACTCATAGGCGCGATTGCCCTTGGATTCAACCTCTATCGCCTGGGATCTCCCAGTATCTGGTACGACGAAGCCTTCTCGGTTGAACTGGCGCGTCAGCCCCTCCCACTGATCTGGCATATTATTTGGGGACTAGAGCCGAATATGGAACTATACTATCTGTTTCTCCACTTCTGGTTAGGTTTTACCGGATTCTTTGGCCTGCATCCAACCGAATTTGTTGTGCGCTTTCCCTCTGCTATCTTCGCCGCTCTGAGCTCAGTTATGGTCTTTCTTTTGGGTCGTCGTTTCTTAGGCATCACTGCTGCCGTTGTTGGTTCTGGTCTCTATCTGCTCAATTACTTGCAACTCTTGTATGCTCAGCAAACGCGTTCTTATAGCCTGCAACTCTTGCTTATTTGTATTACCTGGTATGCTCTTTTCGTTGCACTTACTCAAGAAACGCATCAGAAACGCTGGTGGGCATGCTTTATAGGTGCAACAACCTTAGCAGTTTATGCTCATCTTTTCAGTGTGCTGATTCTTCTTGCGCAGCTAGTTACTTTCGGGGGTCTACTGGTTCTGCCAGGTCCCTGGCGCGAAAAAGCACGTCACCGATTAGTTGCATTCATTGTGAGTCTCGTTAGTATTTGCGTGCTCATAATACCTATGTTGCTGGTAAGCCTCCACGGCTCAAAAACAGGATGGCTTCCCCCGCCACATTTACACGATATCTACAACCTCTTTCTAATTATCGGCGCGTACAACCAACTATACCTGCTCCTGATACTTGGATTTTGTGCCCTTGGAATACTTGTTTCAATCCTCGTTTATCTGCCACAGGGTAAAGAGATTCTTAGGCAATTTGCGTTTTACAAAAGTGGCGATGACAAACACAATTCGATGCTGCAACAGCACTTGCCAGTAGCCATTGCCTGTCTATGCTGGGTAATTGTGCCCGTAGTTGTCAGCTATCTTGTTTCTCAAGGGTCGACACGTCTCTTTTCGAATCGTTACCTTGTAGTCATCCTCCCGCCACTTTTCTTACTTGTTGGCATAGGCATTGCTTCATTGCGCTGGCGTACAATTCAGCTAGCACTCACACTTGCTTTGTTTTTGATCGCTTTGTACAATGTTCCCCTCTATTACAAAAGCGCCCAGGTAGAAGATTGGAACTCCACCGTACACTGGCTGGAACAACACTACCAGCCAGGGGATGGCCTGGTCTGTTACAACAATGCGCTTGCGCAGGGCTGCCAGATTCCCGTAGAATACTACTTGCACGCCTATCCGAGCGCCGCACACTTTACTGATGACTCTCCTGGTGCCTATTCATGGAATTCCTTTGGCCCTGCTAATCCCAATGCAGGCTATAGAGCGGCCGTTGATACAAATGCTCTCGCAACTTTCGGAGCAAAACACTCCCATCTTTTCTTCATTGAAGGTCGCGTTGCCAACGAAACTGAAGCTGCAAAAGCAAAGACTGCCGAGAAATGGCTAGATAGTCACTATCACTTGCTTGGTCGCATCGTGACTCCCACTGTCACCATCAGCCTCTATGCCACCAATGCAACTTAATAAATCAGAGGTTTGTTACAGCCATGTACTAAAAAACGCCTTCACCTGCTTGCTGTCCACTCGGGCTTTCTCAAGCGATGAGTGGTAAACCAAGCACATAGAAGATCATGAAGACAACCTGCAAAGCAGCAAAGATATTTAGAATGAGAAAGTGGCGTGCTGGTTGTCTGTCATGATTACTCCATAAGGCCAGGAGCATAAATGCGGGGAAAATAACCAGGTAATAACGGCTTATGCTGTTAATGCTGGCTGTTAAAAGTGGCATCAAGACCATAACAAACGTATAGAGGGTATAAATCATAGGCAATTTGCGTATAGACCAGATTATGAAACCGAAGAAAACGCCTATCGTAATTATATTCAGCAACCAGAAATTCCAGTCCATCGCATTAGGAGGGTGGGGATGGCTGAGGGCATTGACGAGTAATTGCCAGGGATATTCAAGGTACCGTGCCCATCCGACGTGATGGTTACGAATTGTTGCAAGAAAATCTCCAGTTTGTATTTTGGAGTAGATGAAAAATGGTATCAGGCCTGAAGGAATCAGTACGACCGCGAGAAGATTTGACCAATTCTGAGGTTTCTGCGCTGCCAAAAACGGCCCTTGTAGGCGTGAGTATAACCAGTTGAATGCTTTCTGCGACAGCGTCATCCCACTCATATTGGGTAAAGGTGAATACTGATTACTGAGTACCTGCCAATATTCCCACGCAACCGGCACAACAAGTAAGAAACCCTGAATGCGGGCGAGTGAGGCTAGTGCACCACATACACCTGCCGGCCACCAACTTCCCTGGCGAGCATAATAGATGCAGGCTATTGCGCAAGCAAGAAAAAGCGACTCAGGGTAGATTGCTGAGAGGTAGAAACTTGTAGGGAAGAGGGCCAGATAGATGACCGTGCGAGAAGCAATATGTGAATTAAATTCGCGACGTACCAGCAGGTAAAGATAGGTAACCGCCACCAGTCCTGCGATATTGGAGATTATTACACCTGCAATGTTAAATGCTGAATCGCTTCCACCAAAGAGATGTCCAAGGGGGTCCATAAGCATAGGAAAAAGTGGAAGAAAGATCCAATTCGAAGTTGTATGTAAGGTAGAGGCAGCCCAATAGCCATGCTCGGCAATAT
>JBKPBA010000088.1:0-5111 GCA_046726675.1 Chloroflexota bacterium | reverse complement strand
ACTGGTTCCTGCCTCTATCATGTCCATTGCAGCCGCCAACCTGTTCACCAGGAACATATATAAGGAGTACTTCAGGAAGAATGCAAGTGATCGCGAGGAATCGGGAGTTGCCAAGTGGGCCTCATTTGTAGTGAAATTTGGAGCCTTGCTCTTCATCATCTACATTCCCACTCAGCAGGTCATTAATTTCCAACTACTTGGGGGCATCTGGATACTCCAGACACTTCCCGCCGTGTTCCTGGGGCTCTACACGAACTGGTTCAATCGCTGGGCATTGCTTATTGGATGGCTAGTGTCAATGGTTCTAGGCACACTCATGTTTATTGGAGCCGGATTCAAGGCAGTGTATACGATATCAATCGGGTCGCTCAGTATTCCTCCTATGTATGCAGCTTTCGCAGCAATTATAGTGAACCTTATACTGGCAATAGTACTCACGCCGATCTTCAATGCAACTGGTTTGAAACGCGGAACAGATTCCACCAAACCAACAGATTACGACGAGGAAGCGGCATTGCCGGTTGAGGCAGGACGGGAGGCTTTGGGTTAAAGTATTAGTATAGAGGTGGTAGGGTTGTAAAGGCATTGGTCAACCACAAGGAGCAGCGAGTGAATATACATCGCTGCTCCTTTCATGAATCTGGAATAAGCAACGGCTGATAGTAAGGAAGGTTACAAAGGCCTGTTCACAATCATGCTATCTTCATTTTTCCAGGTGGGGGGACAGGTCTTCCCAATTCCTGGGCAACCATAATCCAGCTATCAATTGCATCTCGCCCTTGCCTAACAGCTTCTTCGTAGGTTTCTCCATGCGTTTTGCATCCAGGAAGTTCAGGCACAGTGACTATATAAGCATTGTCGTCGTCGCTCCGCTGAATAATCATCGAATAGTGCTTGTATTGCTCGCTCATCTTGCACCACAAGTAGCTTTATGACGACGCACAGAATCACGCTATCTTCAATATCCTGGGTTCAGGTATTGGCAACCCCAACTCTCGGCTTCCATCAATCCAGGTAGTAATGGCATCCTGCCCTTGCCGAACGGCTTCCTCATATGTCTTTCCATGTGTCATACATCCGGGAAGCTCTGGAACTGTGACCACATAAATCTGGTCGTCTGCATCCCATTGGATCACCATCGAATAGTGCTCATATTGCTCATTCACCTTGCACCTCGCGTAACTTTCTCAGAATGTTCCGTACCTCAGCTTCCGATAGTGTTGAGCATCGTCACCATCTGCACCTGAGATCGTAATCCTGTCAGTCAATGCCGGATGCACCCAAAATGTGTGACTTCCCTTACCAGGGCGAGAAGAGAACCCTGCCTTACGCAGCATCGCCTTGAGTTCCCTGATCTTCTTTGGCACTTCAATCTCAAACAATAAGTATTCCCTGAGCCATCAATCGACCTGACTATCAACATTATACATTATATCCTGTACGTAATATAGTAGTTGAGCCTAGTAAAGCTGCTGATCTTCCTACCACCGCTGGTGGACCTGACTACGCAGGTACTTATCGTAGACCTCGCGCACACGGCGCATCGTCTCATCGCTGAACGGAGGTAGCGATACTGCCTGTACGTTATCCTTAACCTGCTGCGGATTCTTGGCTCCCGCGATGGTGCTCGACACCTCAGGAAACATCAAGATCCAGCGCAGGGCAAATTGTGCCATCGTGGCTCCTGACGGTACCAGCGTGCGTAGTTCCTCTACTGCTTGCAAGCCAATCTCGTAGTCTACACCTGAGAACGTCTCTCCCTGGTCAAAGGCTTCTCCATGACGGTTGAAGTTGCGGTGGTCGTTTGGGTCAAATTGTGTGCTGCGGGTAAACTTTCCTGTTAGCATCCCACTTGCCAGCGGCACACGTGCCAGGATTCCAATCTGTCGCTCACGAGCGGCGGCAAAGAACTGCTCGGCGGGTCTGAATCAGATGGCGAGATGGGCGCTAGCCTCATAGGCGGCATTGAGGTTGCTCCCTGCCTCAGACAAATACTCATGAAACAATCGGGCGACATCGGTCCTGGTTTCTTCTGCCCAATCGTCCCGGAAACACACGTTTTGTGCATCTTCGATCACATCTTGCACGACCCTCTCCCAGAGATAGTACGAGAGGAGCATCCAATCCATCTGGATCACGCCGTATCCTTCCCAAAATGCATCGGCTTGTGGTTGCCTGATAAAGATGAAATCGCGCTCTTTGGGCGCCAGCATCACCTCATCCCAATCGATCACAAACACATGACCGTGCCGGTCACGGAGCAGATTGGCTGCATGCAGATCGGCGTGACAGATGACGTATGGGAAGGTTCGTGCCTTTAGCACCTCTGCCAGCTTTTCCAGGGAGGTCACTGCCTTGTGAATTGTGGACTGATGCGCCACCCAGGAGGCGCGAAGAGCGCGCGAAGATCCACTACCGCCGAGGCGAGGCTTTAGGTGTCGGGTCTCAAAGGCATGTACCCAACGAGTGTATGCTGTTGGATCAAAGGTTTCTTTTCGCAGTGAAGAGAAGCCTTCCGGCGGAAGCAGAACCTGGTGAATACGCTTGAAAATGATTCCCACCTCCTTCCACTGCTCATCGGTCATCCCCGTCAAGCTGGTATCCCCGTCGAGAAAGGGGTAGACGATCACGGTCCAATCCACCAGTTTCGTCCACAAGGCATGGCTCTTCGTGGGAAAGGGAGCCACCACGGATGTGATCCCCTGATCCCTGAGATAGCGAGGAACAAGACACCCTGGTTCGTAGAGTGGTCTCGACGTGACTTTGAGCAAATAGGGAGTTCCCTGCTCGCTCACCACCCGATACACGCCAGCATGGGAATCCTTTCCTCGGGGAAGAAACTCAAGTGTGACGGTGATCAGGTCATACTGGTCCTGCAAACAGGCTCGCAGGTGTTCGTCTGGAATCTTTGGTTGCTCACGCATAGCTCCACTCGTCCCATCCTGTCTTTTCTTTCATTCATGTTCACCTGCCAGCTCCGTCGGTTCTTTTCCCGCTAGTGTAGCTTCGTCTTCATCACCTTTTGTGCGAGCTGTTGTTGTTTCTGTAACTCTTTGCGGTTCGCTACCCACGCTTTGAGTATTTCATTGACCTGATTCTCTTGCAATACCGTTTTCATAGAAATTGTGGGGGAATAGAATGTTTCAATGACGATCCCATCCATTCCCACCGCAATTTGGATATAGGGAAACGTCACCTCTTGTTGTTGTGCCATATTACTTTCTCCTTGCCGTAATGATCGATATTCTAGATCATTCTGGCCTTCGCTGTTTCAATGATTTCGGACCACCAATCAGGGCGATGCCATTGCTTTTCTCGGCCCGTCGTTTAATCGTCTCCCAGTAAGCACATGCTAGCTATAGCAATGCGTTTCATGGAATGGTAGCATAAAAGTGTATGGAAGAAAAGAACGTGAGGGCTACCCATGCTGCTTGCAAGCTGAGCGTTTCAAGAGTGCGCCTGTATTTTAGAGTTGGGCCATGCTTATCTCCAAATGTCTAGCCGCCTCAGTCTTCATTTGACACTATCACGCTGCCTATGCTACGATACGAATGATGAAGTGTACAAATGACACCAGGTCGGGTGAATTTAGTCATGCATAATGCCCGGCATGTAGATAGAGAATTGAAGGATCCCGCACATGGGAATACTCCCCATTTTTATCTATGTAACGCTAGCTATTCTCTTTGGCATTGTGGTTATGGTTCTGATTACCTTTCTTGGACCTAAGAAACCAACACCTGAGAAGCTAGCTCCTTATGAAAGCGGCATGCAAGAGATTGAGGCGCCGAAGCGGCGTTTTCCTGTTAAGTATCTCCTGACAGGCATGCTATTTATTGTCTTCGATATTGAAATCGTTTCTTTCTATCCGTTAGCTATCTTACTTCACCAGATCAAACTACTGGGATTGATTGAACTGCTTATCTTCCTGTTGATTTTAATGATAGCTTATATCTACGTGTGGCGAAAGGGGGCATTTACATGGGAGTAAAAAACCCCTGGGAGCCAGTGCAGACGTTTTCGAATACACAAACGCCGCGCTTGCAGCGTGAACTACATGTGAAGAACAGAGAGGCAGGTATTCTCACAACGCAAGTGAGTAAGTTGATCGATTGGGGACGCAGTTCATCCTTATGGCCTGCTACATTCGGCCTGGCCTGCTGCGCCATTGAGATGATGTCAGCTAGCGCCGACCGCTTCGATATCTCACGCTTCGGTGCCGAAGTGTTCCGTGCCTCACCGAGACAGGCAGACCTGATGATTGTAGCAGGGCGCTGTTCCATCAAAATGGCTCCCATTCTGCGGCAAATTTATGACCAGATGCCAGACCCAAAATGGGTAATCGCGATGGGCGCCTGCGCTTCCTGTGGTGGTGTCTTTAACAACTATGCGATTGTGCAAGGGGTAGATAAAATAGTGCCAGTGGACGTTTTTATCCCAGGCTGCCCGCCGACACCAGAGATGCTGCTCTACGGGTTTAACGAACTCCAACGCAAAATCCGCGAAGGTATTCCAAATCCTCCTGATCCGCAGAAGGCCAGCGGCATGAAACTGCACGGGCCGATAGGAGAAGAACTGTAACACAAGAAACAAGTTCCTAGCAGCAACAGCACAACGATTACGAACGCGATATATTTAAGGAATATCTAGAATATGGCTATAACAGCGACTTCGACGGTAGCGATGGTGAGGGAAAAGTTCCCCCTAGCAGTAGTTGAAACAGTCAATTTTCGTAGAGAAGAAACAATAGTCCTTTTACCAGAGCACCTGGTGATGATATGCGCGTATCTTCAGAAAAACCAGCAATACAGCTTCCTTTCAAGTGTTACGGCTGTTGATTGGTTAGAGCGCGAACCCCGTTTTGACGTGGTCTATCATTTGCTATCTATTCCCAATCAAAGTGAATTACGCCTGAAAGTACGAGTTGGTAAACGTGGCGAGGAACATCCCTCGGTACCAACCGTTAGCGGTGTCTGGCCTGGAGCAAACTGGTACGAACGTGAAGTATACGACCTTTTTGGTATCACCTTTACTGGGCATCCCGACCTGCGCCGTATCCTGATGCCAATGGACTGGACGACTCACCCGCTACGCAAGGATTATCCGCTCAC
>JBKPBA010000087.1:0-6718 GCA_046726675.1 Chloroflexota bacterium | reverse complement strand
CTTTTTTCGGGCCATACGTTATCTCAATAAGAAAAGGGAACAATCGTGAACTTTGTGAGAATAGGCGAGAAAGTAGTAAATCTGGCAAACATCACCCAGATCGAACCCATGACGTATGATAACCGTGCATGCATCAGAATTGATTATGTGGGGAACTCATACGAGCGGATCTATAGCAACGAACAAGGCTATGATGGGCTGTTAGCGTGGATGAGTGAACAGCCCCGCCTTGAAGAGCTTGAAGAGACGGGGATAGCGGATTACCTGGCAGTGATTAGCGCGTCGCTCACTGCCCTAACCGAACAGGGCGGGTATATGGACTTACTCACAACTGAGCTAGAAGCATTGCGCCCCATTGCGAACTTCTTGCACCCTATTGCAGACAATCAGTAACAACATACAGCCCTCAGGCGGGTACCTGGTTATCCCCTGAGGGCTTGCTCATGTTCGGGTTATCCTGTAGAACGACTAGCGTATACTATGACTAACAAGATATTAGTCATACTTAGAATAACCTGTACTGTAAAGGAATGATTGATGAGTTGCAAAATCGTTGGTTTCTTGCGACAAGCTGATCAGTGCAAAGTAAACCGGCTACACCTGGCCTGGAGTGGAGCCGATTTGCTGTTCAAGAGCCTCTTGGAGAATAGCAGAACGTATTCCCTTATTCCTTTCTCAGCTGGTAATAGAGGACCACGACCCCAGAAGGATGGGTCTTGGTTTGTACAAGTTTCAACTTCACCTGGTCCCTGATGTCTTGAAAGAGAGGCTTGCCGCTACCTAAAATCACCGGATGGACTAAGAGCTGATATTCATCGATCAAGCCAAGGTTGGTAAGCGTTCGCACCAGACTGGCGCTCCCGTAGATCACCATGTCGCGCCCCGGCTCTTGTTTCAGTTTCTCAATGTCTTCTGGAACGACCTCTTTGACCAGTGTTGAATTGTTCCACTCCACGTTTTCGAGCGTCCTGGAAAACACCAGTTTGCGCATCGCATTCAACTGGCGAGCATATGCTTTCTCGTCTTCTGAGGCATTGGGATTGTCAGGGACATGGGGCCAGGAGCCAGCAAAACTTTGATACGTCACGCGTCCGAGCAAGAGCGTATCGGCCTCGCTGACCAGGTCGTTCTCATAGCTGCTCATGGCATCGTCGTAGATCTCCCCGATCCAATCCATTTCTCCGTTTGGTCCTGCAATGAAGCCGTCGAGGGTGACCCACGTGGTGGTAATAATTTTTCTCATGCTCTTCTCCTTGTCCTGTTGTTGTTAATCAGATGGAGGTATTATGACTCATCACAAGGGGCGTTGTCTTGTATAAAAACGGCATTTGCTCGGGTCGGCTTTTCTGAAGAATCTGGGCAGGTGTTTGTCCGATAAGGTACTTCAGCGAGCGGGTCAGGTGCGGCTGATCGAAATAGCCAGCCTGCTCAACGGTGTCCAGAATCGAGACGCCCTGCTGTAAGAGGTGCGTGGCGTGGCGGGCGCGTTCGATTTGACGAATTGCGCTCTGCGTCAGCCCGGTCGCCCGCAAGAAACGACGCTGGATGGTGCGAAGGTCTCGGTCTTGCAGGCAACCCTGTAAGGCGGCATCGACGACCGGATCACGCGCCAGCAGGTCCTTCCGCACCAGCCAGTCAACAAACGTATCGGCATTGTCATAGTCAGGAAGTTGCCAGGTGGAGCCAAAGAGCCAGAAGGAGTTCCTCGAAACTGCAGGCAGATTCACCTCTGCATCCACCAGCGTTGTGGTGGGCAGAAAGGGCAGAAACGTGCCCACCTTCAAGAGGATGCCAAGCCACTCCCCGTCTCCAGGACAGTCTCCCATCGGTGTGGCCCTGGTTTCTGGCCCGCGCACAGTCATGGTGACCTTGCCCTGAAGTCTGCTCACCACCAACTCGCAGCGGCTCGCGGCAATGGAGAGAAAAGGGGCTGCGCCCTCACTATGGCAGCGCCAGACCCTTTCGACAAAAGGCGAGTCAGATGGTCTGTCCTCGTCAAAGAAAATCATTTTCACACCCCCCTTGAGTTGAGTTGACGCGCAGCGGTTCGGCAAACACGCTGCCCATACTGTGTTCCAGGCCTCACCCACCCCAGGATAGCACAAACGCTCTGATTTTCAAGCGTGAACAGGCTTCTGGCAAGGTCATGGGAGCATTCTGAAACGGAGATCGAATCGATCCTCGTTTCAGAATCGTGGATTTGCTTAACTCATACATATGAACGAGCCTCCTTTCTCTGCTCATTGACGTGTCTCAAAACTTATGTCAAAATCAAAATCTTAAAACGATCAACATTCATGAGTAAGTGAGACAATCAGAAAGTAAGATATTCTCCTTTTCTTCCTTAGCGAGGAAAATGGGGTAAAAAATATTGGGACCTTTTCACTAAATTATCCGTCAGATTACAAGAAACGTGCATCATTTCACGGGAACGGTGCACGCTGTTTAATTGAGATTTGGGAGAAGACCATTGAGAACATATTATAACCGGATCGCGGGCCAAAGTCTGGAGCGACTTGCAGCCCTGAGTGATGGCATCTTTGCCGTCGCGATGACGTTGCTTGTGCTCGATCTTCACGTTCCTGTGATTGAGGCGATTCATATTGAGCAGCCCCTGTGGGCGAGTGGAGCGATTCAATCAGAGCAGGTTCTGTGGAACGCTCTGGTCAAGCTTGTTCCAAACCTCCTCCCCTATGTGATGAGTTTTCTGACACTTGGCATTTTCTGGGTCGGCCAGCAATCACAGTTCAACAATTTCAAGAGAAGTGATCGCAATCTCACCTGGATTCATCTCGCTTTCTTGCTTGCGGTTACTTTCATGCCGTTTTCGACGGGACTATTAGCCGCTTTCATCACCTTTCGCCTTGCCCTTTTGGTGTACTGGTTCAATATTTTCCTGCTTGGTGCCGTGCTCTTCAGCAGTTTGCAGTATGCGTCGCGAGCTGGGCTCTTGAAAGACGAGATAACCGTCGAAATGCGTTCCGCCCTCGAACGCCGCATCTTCATCGGGCAAGCGCTCTATGCGTTCGGGGCATTGCTATGCGTCATCAACACGTATTTGAGCATCGCCTTCATCGTCCTTGTGCAACTCAACTATGCTATTGCGCCACGGATTGGTTTGCTTGATCGTCTTTGAAGGGGATAGCGGGCGACCATAAAGGACTCTACTGGCGAATGCGAAAGATGCTGCAATCCATCGAGCAAGGTGCGCCCGACCCAGCCCCGAGGGCGGCCGCAAGGGCACGCCCCTACTATAGACGAACGCGCCTGGCAGGCTCGATACTAGAGTATCCACAAGCGGATATGCTCAATGACGTGAACACGATACGTCATTCAACCATATGCATCATTCGCCAGCAAAGTCTAAAGGCCCACCCGGCCTCTCCTCACCACTCTCGCCCCTACAGTTGGGGAATTTCGCCAGGTGAGTTAGATCACTTGACTGAGAGTGAACAAGTTTTTGAGCATGATGGTTGCGTGCTGTGCGTAGATTGGGAAAAGATCAACGGCTTCCTGTTCAGTTCTGCGGTATTCCTCAATACCCTTTTCAGGTTTCCAAGACAATTGGCCAGGGATAGCCAGCGGATTGATAAATGGCCTCGATGGTTGCGAGATTTTCGATGGTTTCTGTCAAACTCAAGGCTGGTTGAGTACCTGAACGTACACTTGCGCTAAAGTGCTCGATCTCGAGCCGGTATTGATCGACGTGTGCGATGTGTTGGTGGATTGTCTGACCTTCTAAAGAGAGCACGACTTCAACCTCGACATCGCCCGGAGTAAAAGGCATGGGAATGCTTATGCTGCCAGCCTCTCCATGGATTGCTGCTACCTGGCGTGTTGGTAAATCGAAGCTGGAATCGATCAAACCAAAGCGTCCATCACCGAAATCGAGAACGGCATTCGTGGATAGTTCAACCTGACCATCATCTGGTTTATAAACCCGTGCAGCGACGGCAACAGGGGAATGCCCAAATACGGCGCGACAGAAATTGACCGCGTAGCTACCAACATCCATAAGCGAACCTCCGCCTAAGGCTGCTTGCAATCGAATATTGTGAGGACGTGGAGGCAGCATAACATTGAAAGCAAATGAGGCGCGTACCAACTTGACCGTACCGATGCGGCCTGTATGTACCTGCTCCAATGCCCAGAGAGTCTGTGGATGGAAGCGATACATAAATGCCTCCATGAGCAACCTGTCGTTTACACGCGCTGCTTCAACCATCGTCCTGCCTTGATTTGCTGTGATGGCCAGAGGCTTTTCGCATAGGACATGCTTACCCGCTTCTAATGCTTTAATGGCCCATTCGGCGTGCAGGCTATTGGGCAACGGAATATAGACAGCCTCGATCTCAGGATCTTCAAGAAGGCTCTCGTAAGCGCCGTAGATGCGTACTTGCGGAATATGCGCGAAAAGCTCTTGAGCGCGGTGCAGGTTGCGGCTGGCGACTGCCGCCAATTGCTCATTTGAGGATGCGAGTATGGAGGGGATGACGTACTTGACGCCGATATTGGCAACGCTCAGTACGCCCCAGCGCACCGGTGTAGGGTGAGTAAAAATGTCGGGCTGCATTTCTTTTTTCCTTCTTTGAGAAGTTCGAGAATTTGCTTCTTTTCAGGTTATGTTCTTAGTGCGGACTGTACTATATGCTACCACATAGACTATCATCAGTAGTACTTGCCGCCTGAGGGACCTGGAATACGTCCTGTCAACGAAGCACGCGCGTCTCCCTCCGGTTAGACAGGACGCAAGGAGGCGACAAGAAATGAGAAAAAAGAAGTGACATTTCTTGTTCTACCGGCGTCAACTTCAACCGAAGCCAGAAAGCGAGGAAATTCCTATGGTATAATAGTACCCTGACACTATGGATCACCTTAGTATTGGCAGTACTTTTTCAGTGCTGGTAGCGCCAGTCTATTAATGAGTGAACTCCTCAGTACTTTAGAGCCAAGGAGGAGCAGAAGCGAATGGATCCAATTACAACAGCCATTGTAGCCACCCTCACTTCTGGCTTTGACGACGATGCTACCGCCGTTGAAAGAAAAGCTAAGATTGAAGCATATGAAGCACTTATAGCGGTACTTGAGAAGAAATTCGGTCTCCAAAGCGAAATCGTCAATGCGATCGAAGGCCTTGAAGCTAAACCTGACTCCACTGGTCGCAAAGAGGTGCTCAAAGAGGAGTGTGACTGGAAGCAAAATGTGGCGGGATGCGTCGCATTTTGCTTCACAAGGGTTCCCGCCACATTTTGCTTTCACTTTTTGATCGGGTCGCGTACCGGTTTCCGTTGTCCAACGCGTGCGTGACGGCGTGGTAAGGGAACACTCCTGTCCTGCCGATCGTTTTCTTGCAGAGCTTGCCCATGCCGTTCTGTTGGCCCCTGTTCCAACCCCAGGCGGACACGCAATCGGTAGGCCGCCTGATCATCTTCGGTGAGCGCCGTTTCTCCAGCCACAGCTTCGCCGACCATCTGACCACAACGATCCACCGAGAGGGCATGTTGTTCGAGCAAGTGACGAGAAAGAGTCTTCTCGCCCTGCTCAAGGGCGAAAGCTCGGGCTCGCGTGAACCAATCTTTGAGCACGCCCACACAGCCGATGGTCCGCTCATAGCAATACTTCCAGTGCTGGAGCAGGTCAGGTTCTTCCTCCACAGGAAGATTGCGCTGAAAAGACCAGAGCACGCTTTTGAAGGCTCGCACATCTGCTTCGTTCGTGGCTTGATAGCGTGAGAAATGGACATCAATGCTGCGCCGAGAGAGTTGCGCACTGAGGTTACGAAAGACCATCAAGTCGTAGGTGCCCACCAGGACATGCACGACTTGCGACATGATGGCAAGGGATTTGAGATGGTCGAGCTGATCCAACAGTGTTGACCCTCGTGCAGCTTTGGCAATGTGTTCCGCTTCATCGATCAGAATGGCATAGGGCTTGCGATGTTTGAGTGCCTGCTCAAAGATCAGGCGCAGAGCTGCTGTATCTGTCCTTCCTTTCCAGGGAAGTGGGTTCTGCTCAACCGTTTGCCTTGCCAGGACAGGCACCTGTCTACGGTAATCGACGGCATACTCAATGTGTGGTTCTTGCAAGAGGAGCAGCGCACGCTGGTAGTAGTCACCCCACTTGAACTGCGTCAAAGCAGGCGAGACCGCATCCAGTTTCAAGGTTGGGAGGTAACTGTTGCTCCGATCACCCGGTGTTGTCGCAAGGTCAATCAGCCGTTTTTCAATTTGCGTGAGTAATGTGGTTTTCCCAACCCCCGTCGGGCCAACGACAAAAATCAGCGCAGCTCCCGCTGGCTCACGAAGGGCGTTCCAGACAGCTTGGTCTGCCTGTTTCAAGGCTGGGTGAGCGACGGTGAACGCCTTGAAGTAGTCCAATCGACGCTCGGGTGGGTGTTGGAGTAAATGGTGGGGGAAAGGTACCGGTTCTGGCATCATCGGTACTCCCCGTAGACCTCTAGGCCAGCGTACACATCTTCCTTCTCTTCCCCTTGCCCCGGCTCTGCTGACGAGGGCATAGGAGTAACTTGCTCCTCCAGGCACTTCTCGCGCGGCTCGTTGCCCTGCACACCACCCATCTGGGCAAAGACATCCTGGGCTTCGACATCCTGAAGTCTTTGCGTGAGCAGCACTTCATGGGCACAGGCTTCCGCCAGCAATTCAGCCAGACGTTTTCCCGTAATGGAAACCTCCTTGCTGTGATTCTGTTGACGCTTGCG
>JBKPBA010000086.1:0-4382 GCA_046726675.1 Chloroflexota bacterium | reverse complement strand
GTGCGCAGGTTGTCTGTGTGCTGTCTGGTGGAAACATCGACAGAAGTCGCCTCAAAGAAATCCTTTGAGAAAGAAGCATCAACTGTTATTCTACTCAGCAGTCTGTGGTACAGGGCTGGATTCGTTGCCTCTGCCCGCCTCTTCCCTGTTCCTGGCAAAAAGGCGGGTGAACGAACGGAATTTACATCGCCATATTTAACCAATACACTGGTAAGGTGAAACCAGCCAGTAAATGGCATTTAACCAACTAAGCTGCACTTCTGTAGGTGCCGATTTATCGTGCACATCGCCGATTGATCGGCCCTCAGTGGATGTTTCGCTATTCAAATGAAAAAATAAAGTGCATATACAGATCAGACAGTTTCTGTGTACGTTAGACTGCTCCCCCATAGCACGTCCATCACTCCATCGTATGAGTTTTTCAGGTTCTCGTAGAGATTTGCGTTTTCAATAGCAAGCGCAGCTAGACTCGCCAGAACCGAGAGGAACTGGATATCATCTTCGTGAAAAACGCAAGCTGCATCTGTGTAGACACGCAGTACCCCGATAGCTTCGCCGCGTACCTCCAATGGCACGCATAGCACAGAAACAATACCCTCACGTTTAGCCGCTTCAACATATTGAAAACGTGTATCGTCGCTGACATCTGGAATAAACACGTTTTTGCCGCTCAGTGCCTCGCTGTCGATTGGGCTGTGTTCTACATCGACAGGACCTTTTGCGAGATAACCACTGCTCAATCCATACACAGCGCTCAGTTGGAGTTGACCCGTGCGGGGATCGAGCAGACGCAAAACGCAAGCTTTTACTCGCATAGCTTCGGTGATACTCTTCACGATGCTTTGCAATACATCCGTCAGTTCAAGGCTGGATGAAAATGTCAAGGCAGCCTGGTAGAGAGCGGTGTAGTAATCTTCATGCGAATGTGTGGGATTGCAAGTAGGATTGGAATCGGATATCATCGAATTGTTCCTCCCAAAGTAGACAACGCAATATGAAAGTAAAAAAGAACCATACAAACCCGTGTTATTATGTCTAATTATAACATATAAGAAGGCTGAATTGGGTGTAAAATCTATAGAATCCCAACTGCTGGTGGTTATAGGTTATTGAGGTAAGCGAGTAAAAGGGTAGCTATAGTATAGTATCCTGTACAAGCCATACCCTGCATGGTGCATTGGCCAGAACGTAAGGTATCGTCTTGCCGAGATAGTTGCCTTTGGTATGCTCTTTGTGCGTATCACGTACCAGACCAAGCATGATTAAGGCGCAGGAATGGTCTTTTGCTTCATCAACAATAGCTGGCCCGGCGTCTCGCGTCTGCACAACTTCGGCAACTGCATCACATCCCGCTTCATCCGCTATTGTCAGTGCCCCATTGAGTAATTTATCGGCTTCTTCCGATTCTTTGGTAAGAGTTGCTTTAAGTGGCAATGTCCGAGGAACTTCAATAATGTGGACCAGGTGAACTTTGCGTTTTGCCTTTCTCGCCATCAAGCAGGCCAGGCGTACCAATTCATTATCTAGTTTTTTACCATCTACAATAACAGCTATATCACCGGTTGCTCCGACTCCTGGAGCAGATTTACCCGTCTCTGTCTCTTCTTTGGCTTTACGCCATAAGTGAACCATTATGTCTCTCCCCCTGCAGGAACATGATATAACAGCATCATTTCTTATTTGTAGTATCCATACAACGGATCCTCTTCAATGAGTTCCAACAGGTTATACTTGATTCTAATCTCTAACACAGCCGCCGTCAATGGTGGAAATGCACAGCAACGTCACATTTTTTCTGCTTTGATCGTTTTTAGTCAGGTTCAATGGTTGCAGTAAGACCATAGCTGAGTAATCGTTCCTGATAATATTCGGCAACTTCTTTGGAACAGACAACTACAACTGCGCTACCTGTCAGATGCGCGGTCAACATAATGTACTCTGCTTCTGTCTGTGAAAGGTTGTTGATTGTGCGTAGAAGTACAGCAACGACATAATCCATATCATTGTAATCGTCGTTAAAAAGGATAACTTTGTACGGAGGAAACAACCTGGCACGTTGGCGTACTAATTCCTCCGTTTCTGTCTCTAAGCGAGGTCGTATCAAGAGATCATAGGACATGTTGAGTTATCTGCTACCTTTCATGTACGCGAAAGTGATTCAACGTACGCAATTGGTTGTTCCTGGTTCATCCCCAGGTGCCCGCGACAGCCGGAGCCGTCCAGGTCTTACCCCAAGTCCCCAGGCGATTTGAGTCCCGTCATAGCCACTACCGGGACTGCCTTGTTACGACTGCCCTACAAGGCGATAGGCTTCCTGTAAAATGTTGTAACTAGCATTCTCGTCGCGGTCGCCGCTGTAGCCACAGTCCGGGTTTCCACACACATAGACGCGCTCGTCCAGGGTGAGATCAGCTCGACGCGACCCACAGCGATGACACAATTGGCTCGATGGGTAATAGCGGCCTACCTTGATGAGGATACCCCCAGCTCGTGGAACCTTGCTTTCCAGGAGGTTCAGGAGTTTCCCTAACGCCGCGTCTGAGAACGAGCGCGACAGGCAACGGTTGCGCACCAGTCCCTTGACGTACAGGTCTTCCACCGCTACCAGCCCACTGGTCCTGGCTACATCGGTGGTCAGTTTGTATAGCAAGTCATGGCGCAGACAGACAATGCGATAATGCAAGCGGCCCAGTTTGCTCTTGGTCTTGTGCCAGTTTTTGCCAAACTTTTTCCGCCGTGCCAGTTCTTTGTTCAAGCGGCGCAGCTTGTGTAACAGATGGCGCAGCGGTCTTTGGTTCTCATACCGCCGTCCGTCTGAGAGCGTTGCTAAACGGTTCAGTCCGACATCGATTCCCACGGGAGGATGCTGATTTTCAGGCGCGGCATCGGGCATCTCGACCATGATGGACACGAACCACCAATCCGCCGTTCTGGAGACACGAGCCGAGAGGATCTTGCCTGAGAAACGCAGCTGCTCCGCCATATTCACGCGACCCAGTTTGGCAATCTTGATCCAGTGATCGCCAACCGTGAAGCGGTCATTGGCAAGATAGAACGCCTGTCGCGCCCGTTTCTTGCTCTTGAAGGTTGGGTAGCCCACGCGGCGACCCACTCTGAGCGCTGCAAAGAAATTGTTGAAGGCAGAGGCAAGATCCATGAAGGCACCCTCTATGACCGACTTGGTTACGTCGTAGGTCCAAGGAAACTGTTCTTTTCGCAGCGCATTAAATTGCTTCTTGAGCGCGAGCGCACTGATTTTGTGTCCTGCTTCATGCTGTCGCTTCCATTCGGCCAGAGACCAATTGTACACAAAACGGGCCGTGCCAGCAGCACGAGCAAAGTAATTGGCTTGCTCCGGCGTCGGATGTAACCGTATTTTATGCGCTTTGATCATTTGGACACCTTCTTCCACATTCGCATATGCAATTGCTAGCTATGTCTCCGATAACAGCGCTGATTAGTGTGAATCGACTGTTTCAATTGTAACGAATAGCTTTAGATATTACTAGTGTCAGGACTAGGTATCTCGCCCAACGCTTCTATCGATCTTCCCCTGATTGTTTATCAGGATAGCCCTCGCTTTCGACTTACGGCTGATATTCTCAGGGTCATGTAAGCGTATCGCGATAACTGTACGTGCTTCTTGCTCAGGCTTTTTAGCTGGTGCGCTCACTTTCGACAAGTCCTGGCCGATCGCTCCACGCACAGGTCCTCTACGTAGTAGACCTACAATCACACCCAGTATGACACCAATCACAACCCCTGCCAATGTAGCTAAAAGGATAGGATGTGATTGTATTGCGAAATCTGCTACGCCGAACATCACTCCACCCAATATCAGGCCGAATACGACGGCAAGCAGAATAATCGTGACTGGATTAGGTCCCTGGCGAGTTGTTTGGAGAAAAACTGAGCTACGGTCGCGGTCAGGACCATGCTCACGAAACTGGCCTCCTACCACGGTGCTGGCTGCCAGGCGAAAAACTTCATCATCCCCGTAATTCTCTTTACGAAGTTTGGTCTCTGCGTTGTCCGCGTCGCTTTGGTTGTTGAAGACCGCTAGCAGGTCATAATCCATTTCTTGTTGTTGCATATCAAAAGCTCCTGAAAGCAATGTATTGTTATTCCTGTTCTTCCACGATGTATTATAGCTAATGACCGGATGCATGTATAGATGATGATTTTTAACGAACAAGATCGGCAAGAGGGTCTGGAGGGGCATCGAGAATGTCATCCTGAGTGCTGTATGGGTTACCATCCTCGTGACCCTTTCTGTTTCCTGACATCGTAGCGCTAGGGCGAGTCAGACCCGCCCAGGCGAACCCGGCGCTCTTGGGCGGTACGCACCTGGCGCTCAGAGCGTGCCTGGCCCATCATGAGCT
>JBKPBA010000085.1:0-5677 GCA_046726675.1 Chloroflexota bacterium | reverse complement strand
TTCCCTCCTTGAGGAAAATCTGGCTTCCTATAAAATACTAGGTGAGCAGTACGGCACCGCCTACCCGCTCTATCACATGGCTCGCGCACTCTTTCTTTCAAGAGGAGATCGTGCGAAGGCGCGCGAACTGGCGGAAGAGAGTTTCTCTTTGTTTCGAGCGGTGGGAAATAGACGGCTCATGGGGCATGTGCTCATCCTGTTGGGGGAAATCCTACTTGTTGAGCATGAGGACGAAAGAGCATATTCATTGGTGGAGGAAAGTCTCACAATCTTCAAGGGGCTGGGAGAACGTTCCGGCACCGCCGTGGCTCTCATCTCTCTAGCTCGTACTGTAGCCTACCGGGGCGAACACGAGGCCGCGCAGACCTTCTATAAGGAGAGCTGGGAACTGCTGCGGGCGATAGGCGACAGGGAACTTGCTGCTGCCTGCCTGGAAGGATATGGGGATGTGCTGGTTGCACAGGGAGAGGCAAGATGGGCTGTGCAGCTATGGGGGATAGCCGCTACTGTCCGTGCTGAGATTGTGGCTCCTATGCCACCGATCTACCGCCCTGATTACATACAAGCAGTGGCCGCCTCTCGTGAAAGCCTGGACGAAGAATCTTTCCAGATGGCGTGGACAGAAGGTAGACGAACATCCCTGGAGCAAGTATTATTGACTCCTTAACTTGACCTCCTGGCATGATATCTCCTTGCTCCTCTTATGCTTTCCGTTGTATATTAACTACGTAAAAGTAAGTTATCGATGGGTTCCACATGTGATAATACGTTAGGAGAAACATACATCATGCGACTTGGATTACAAGTCCCAAACTTCACCTGGCCTGATGGCCAGGAAAACCTCGGCGACACCTTTGGCCTCATCGCTCAACGAGCCGAACGCGCAGGCTTCTACAGTATGTGGGTCATGGATCACTTCTTCCAGATCAGAGGGCTAGGTCCAGCCGAGAACGAAATGCTCGAAAGCTATAGTGCGCTCGCATTTGCTGCTGGTCGCACGAATCGCATCAAACTCGGTACAATGGTCACTGGCGTCACCTATCGTCATCCAGGCCTTCTGGTCAAGACAGTCACCACCCTGGATGTCCTCTCACATGGGCGTGCTTATTTGGGTATAGGCGCAGCCTGGAATGAAGAAGAGCATCGTGGATTAGGGGTTCCATTTCCATCGGTGTCTGAACGTTTCGAGCGCCTGGAAGAGACACTCCAGATTGCTCATCAGATGTGGTCTGGCAATGAAAAGCCCTTTGAGGGCAAACATTACCAGCTTGCCCGCCCACTTAATTCACCACAGGCTGTGCAAAAGCCTCATCCTCCCATACTCATCGGCGGGAGCGGTGAGCGCAAAACGCTTCGTTTGGTTGCCCAGTATGGTGATGGCTGTAACCTCTTTGCACGTCTTGGTGATGATCAGCTTAAGCATAAACTAGATGTCCTGCGTGATCATTGCCAGTCAATTGGTCGCCCATACAAAGAGATTGAGAAAACCACCCTCAATTCTTTCCGGCTGAGTCGTGACGGAAGCAACGGTTCACTGACTCCGGCTGCCGCTATCGAGCATTTCGCAAGTCTGGCAGCCATGGGCATTGATCAGGCCATCTTCAGCATGCCCAACGTCTATGACCTGGAACCCTTTGATCTACTTGCTACTGAGATCATCCCAGTCGTAGAGAAAATCCAGGTAGCGGGTCGTTAACACACGATCTCTTGCCCAAAAGGCCGTAAGAACCACTTCACACCGTGCCATCTCCCCGGAGGTGGTACAGTGTGAAGTGGTGTTCTTTCCATGATTGCTTGATCTCGCATATATAATGAAGCAAGAGTTATGTTACCTCCTTTTCTGTAGGCATCAACGGAAAAGCAGCAAGCAGTCTCAAAATTTAGCACTTAACGATATGTATACCAGGTTAAGGAGCAGCTAATATAATTTGATTTGTTTGAAACTCAAAAGTAAAGGAGAGCATTGCCCTATGAAAAATATCGTTGGTATCTCCGAAATCGTGCTTTGGACGGCAGATAAAGAGAAGGCGCTTCACTTCTATCGCGACCTCCTCGGTCTGGAAGTAATTTCACCACCTACACTGCCCAACGTTTTTCTTAAAGCAGGCGATGGCAACGCTGGTATCCCGCAAATGATCGTCCTTGTACCTAAAAATGACGAAGTTAAGAGCAGACCCTCTGGTTATCAATTACACCATATGGCCTTCGAACTGCCTGAAGAAGCTTTCGATACCCAGCACACAGCACTAGTAGCCGCAGGGTACAAACCTCGCGGTGGTGCCCATCCTGTACTTGCCAGCCGCACCATGTACATAGATGATCCCGACGGTAACGAAGTTGAATTCATCTGTCGTGCACTGGTCAGTTAGAAAGAGCAATTGAGAGCATGAGCATTACGAAAACCCTCCCACATTGGGAAATGCCCCCACCTATCCTGTTGAAAGGGATGTTGGTATTGAAGTTATCCACAAAGTAGAGTATAGTACATGTGGGGAATGAAACAATGATAAGTTACTATCACCTCTTTACTACATCGGTAGTGATTCCTGATACTTCTAAGACCTGTTGAGCGTCATTCCATTGGGAGCTAGAATGGACTTCAAATTCTAGGGAGGACACTATGATCAACCGGGTGGGCCAGCAGCTTGGCAACTATCGGTTGCATCGTCTGCTTGGTCGTGGTGGATTTGCCGATATCTACCTGGGCGAGCATGTGTACCTCAAAAGCCTCGCTGCACTGAAGATCCTGCGCATGTCGCTCAGCGATGAAGAGCGAACTGCTTTCCTGAAGGAAGCCCAGACGTTGACGCAGTTAGCGCATCCTAATATCGTGCGTGTGCTCGATTTTGCTGTGGAAGATGATCAACCCTATCTGGTAATGGACTATACCCCTAATGGGTCACTGCGAGAACGACATCCTGCTGGCTCGCGTTTGCCACTGGATTCTATCGTTGTATATGTTGCGCAGGTTGCCTCCGCCTTACAATTTGCTCATGATCAAGGCTTCGTTCACCGCGATGTCAAGCCAGAGAATCTGTTGCTTGGAACCCATTCCGAGGTGCTGCTCAGTGACTTTGGTATCTCTGTTTTTGCATATCGTACGGAACCCCAGTACAGTACAAATCATATTGCGCAATCTATTGCTGGAACCTCGCGCTATATGGCTCCGGAGCAGTTGCAAGGACATCCACAACCGGCCAGCGATCAATATGCACTAGGTGTGGTTGTCTACGAATGGCTTTGCGGTACATCTCCTTTCCATGGGACCCTCATCGAAGTTGCCATGCAACACCTTACGATGCCTCCTACACCTCTACGTAAGCAACTGCCCGAACTGTCACCTGCCATAGAAGAGGTAGTACTACAAGCCCTGGCCAAAGAGCCTGAACAGCGCTTCACCAGAATACAGGATTTTGCGGCGGCTTTGCAAGATGCTTCATTGGCTGCTTCAACGCCACTCACTTCTCCTGTACCAATGGAAGAACGTAAAATGTTGCGCAACGTTGTCAAGCCAGAGCCACTATGGAAAGTGCCAACGCCTTTTACCTCGTTTATCGGACGTGAGCAGGATATAGCTGCGATAGAGGCCATGCTGTTACGCCCAGATGTGCGTTTGCTAACGCTGGCGGGTACAGGAGGTATCGGCAAGACCCGTCTAGCCTTACAAATAGCAACGAGAATGCGATCATCCTTTGCTGATGGCGTTTGGTTTGCCGGGCTAGCCTCCACCTCTGACCCGGCGTTAATCCCATCGATCATTGCGGAGACACTTGGCATTCAACAGGTTGACAATCTATCTATCTTTGAGCAGGTAAAGTTTTTTCTACGTGATAAGCAACTGTTACTTATTCTTGATAACTTTGAGCAATTGGTAACAGCGGCCTCCCTTGTCGAGGATCTGCTGGTCGCATGCCCTGCGCTTAAGATCGTTGTCACCAGTCGAACTGTGCTACGTTTGGGGGCTGAATTCGAGTATCCAGTGGATCCCCTTACTCTTCCTGATCTTGAACGGTCTCCCAATGATACAGGTATTGGACAATCTACGGCTATAGCCCTCTTTGTACAGCGTGCCCAGATGGTGCATCCTACATTTCAGCTCACGCAGACCAATGCACGCACCATTGCGGAGATTTGCGTGCAATTGGACGGTCTGCCGTTAGCAATCGAGCTGGCGGCTGCTCGTAGTCGCCTCCTGCCTCCGCAGGCACTGCTGAGTCGGCTCTCAAGGCGATTCGAGGTACTCACAGGTGGGGCAGTGACACTACCGGTACACCAGCAAACGCTGCGTAACACACTCAAGTGGAGCTACGATCTGTTAGATGCTAACGAACAACAACTCTTCCGGCGGCTTGCTGTTTTAGCGCGTGGCTGGACACTTGAAGCTGCGGAGGCTCTAAAAAACTCGGATCGTGAAGCGCAGGATGACGTATCTATACTGGATGGCGTAGCTTCGCTCATCGATAAAAGCCTGGTGAAGCAGGTCGATAGTGAAGAAACGGAACCACGCTTCTTCATGTTGATGACAGTGCGCGAATATGGATTGGAGTGCTTGCGCGAGAGCGGAGAGGAAGATCTCATCCGGCTAGCACATGCAGAATATTACCTTGCGCTTGTTGAAGAAGCCGAGCCACATCTCAAGGGAGAGCAGCAACTCCTGTGGCTGAGAAGATTGGATCGGGCACAGGAGAACCTGCGATCTGCTCTGAGCTGGCTTATCGCACATGAGAAAGCGGAGATAGCTTTGCATTTCTGTGGAGCGCTGTGGTGGTTCTGGCAAATGCGGGGTTACTGGAGCGAGGGACGGCACTGGCTGAAAACTGTGCTTGCACTACCGGGGGCTGGAGAACGAACGGTATTGCGAGCCAAAGTGTTGAGTGCAGCAGGAGAATTGGCTGTTGACCAGGGTGATTTACAAGAGGCACGTTTGCTCCTCACTGAAAGTGTGACGCTCTGCCAGGAGCTGGATGACGATTACATAATAGTTCGCCCCATGTCCACATTGGGACGGGTCATGGTCGGACAAGGTGATCATGCGGCAGCGGCTTCATTGCTGAAAGAGTGCATCACGCTGTGTCGCAAGTCAGGCAGCACCTGGGAGCTTTCGCGTTCGTTGCTCACGTTAGGATACATAGTATGGCTTGAAGGTGATTTGAAGCAGGCGATAGCACTGACACAGGAGAGTCTCATACTTGCTCGAGAACTGGGTGACAAGGTCCAAATCGCCCACGCATTAAACAATTTGGGACACTTTTTCTGGAATCAAGGCGACCTGGTGCAAGCTAGAGCACATGCAGAAGGGGGGCTTTTGCTTCTCCGGGAAACAGGAGCTAAGTCTCTACTTTTCTCGACGCTTGGAACGTTGGGATCTATATTATTATCTCAGGGTGATTTTGAGCGAGCTAAAGCACTCTATGCCGAAGGGCTCACATTGGGCAAAGAGCTTGGAAACGAAACGCTCATTGCCTGGCAACTCATGGGATTAGCAAGAGTTGCTCTTGCAAAGACCCAGCTTACATATGCTACTCGTTTGTATAGCGCCGCAGAGGCAAGATATGACGTCAACAAAGAACTGAGTCCAAAAGAACGTGATGACTATGAGCGGACGGTTAGAAGTGTGCGTGCCCGATTGGGCGAGCAGGCATTCGCAGCAGTATGGGCTAAAGGGCGCAAGATGACC
>JBKPBA010000084.1:0-5160 GCA_046726675.1 Chloroflexota bacterium | reverse complement strand
TTGTTACCACTTTGCCGCCTTGGTGGTTGCGCATATACGTTCCCTTGCTGGTAGGGTGGTGGGATGGGTGTGTGGGGTGGCTGTTGAACCCGGGTCTGTTGGTTTGCATACATGGCCGGGTTTGCATAAGGAACTGTACTTGCAGTTCCAGCAGCCACCATCGGCCCAGATGTACTCAGAGTATAGCTGCCCGTATTGCCAGTGACACCGAAGCGTTTCAGCAAGATGTCATCGACATCACGTTTCATTGCCATCGCACTTTGGTAACGCTGCGTAATATCGTTATTGACTGCTTTGGTGATCAAACGCTCGGTTTCAGGTGAAACCTGAGGGTTCAGCGTGCGTACAGGAGGATACGAAAACGGCGGATAATTGCGTGGATCGCGATTGGTTAACAGATGGTGCATGGTTGCACCCAGGGCATACAGGTCCGAGCGCGGGTCAGCGTTGCCTTGATATTGTTCAGGAGGCGCATAACCAGGTGTTCCCAAAGCAGAGGTTTGTTTACGTTTGATATGTTTAACTTCGTCTGCACGCGCAATGCCAAAGTCCACCAGGTGAGCTCGCTTATCCTTGGACCCTATGATGATATTGGCAGGTTTAATATCCCGGTGTACGATGGGTGGTGTCTGTTGTGCCAGGTAGTCAAGAATATCCAGCACTTCCGAAGCAAGGCCGAGTACCTCACGTTCCTTCATAGGCTGATTCACGCGATCCATTCGCTCTTCGAGATTTTCCCCCTCGATGTACTTCTGCACCATAAAGTAGCGCGAATCTTCTTCGAAGCTATCGGTCACATATGAAATCAAGGGATGATCAAGATGAGCCAGGGTTGCTACTTCGCGTTTAAAGTTGCGTACATCTTCTTGAAATTTGGCGGGGTCAGTATTATCAGAGACGAGTTCCTTGATAACGACCAACTTGTTATCAGTACGTTTGTCGGTTGCAAGCAAAGCCGTTCCCATACCCCCCTCGCCAAGAATCTTAGCGACGACATACCGTCCTCCCTGTAAAGGCGTGCCAATGGCCAGTGTACGAGATGTGGCACCTGTGGATGTATTAGTAGTGGCGGTAGGACTTAAAGCTCTGCCACAGTTGCTGCAATAGCGCACACCATCGCGGTTTTCATATTTACAGTAGGGACATTCCATTGTTCGTACCTACTTTCTCCAGTCATAGGATGTGGTTGGTGTCTCGAGCAAGCGACTGCGAGAGCCCTTTTGGCAGATTATACTGTGTTTCTGCTCAAGAGTCGAGAATGCTGCAAGAAATCTATTCTTAGAAATCTATTCATATAGGATATATACGTAATCATTTTGCAAAAGTTCAGCACCGCACACTTGTTTGAATACAGTAAAAAACCGTCGTCTAAGACGACGGTCCCAAAAGGAAGGACAAGGACGAAACATATCTACCAGAGGACGAACTGCCTCCGAAAAGCTCTTTCTATTAGATTGCATCTACTGGACGATTACAGATGTTGGCAGCGAAGGGAGATGATACCGGGGGCAAAATGATTTGCTTTTTGCAAATACTCTTCTTCGTTGGCCTCGATCATCAATTTGTGCATCACTACTACATCGCCGTCCGGCAAAGGTTCCGCCGGTTGCAGGCAAAGCTCCATGACAGCACAGCCTCTCTCATAGACCTTAACGAGTCCTCCAGAACCTGGAATACGGTAGATACGATTATCTATTGTTGGACTAGATACTTCCAGGTATCCGAACTTGATAAGCTGCTGGTATTGATTCTCAGAAAGCATTTCTCTGAGTAATACCTTGGCACGGCTCTCAGCTGAAAGGTGCTCACTCATCGACTCGCGGAAACGTCCGACGCGACCATCGGGAGCCTGCGAGAGGTAGTAGATCGCCAGGAGTAAGAACAGCAACCAGATACCCAGAAATAAGCTAAGGGTTTGTAACATTGCTGCTTACTCTCTCCTCATCCTCCTACTACACGAGGCACCATCACAATCTGCTCTGCTGTGCGGTCAAACTGCTCAATACGCTCTACAGGTTTTCCAGACTCTACTTTAAATGCGGTTGAGCCACGAGCACGTTCCTGGTTAAAGATGCGCTCGGCTTCTCGGATTGCCGCTACGGCCTCAGAATCGTTGGATTCTACTTTCTCGCTATCCCAAACGACTCGTTCGTCACCACGACGGGACATAATCCGCAGCATACCCATGGTCTGTCTCCTTTTCTGTACAAGCTCACATACCAAAACCGGTCCCTGTCTTTTTACCCTCCGTTCATCTTCCCATACACAGGGAGTATAGAATGAGCATAGCATGATTTCATCGTAGGCGTCAAGGGTAATCCGTTCTGATTTTTACTAGTTAAAAAGGGAGTGTGAACTTGAAAGTGCTACCTGCGCCAGCCATACTTTCGACTGTGACCCGCCCCCCGTGTAACTCCACAATCATCTTCACAATAGTCAATCCTAAACCTTGACCGTTGACACGTCCGGCATTAGGAATCTGAAAGAAGCGGTCAAAAATCCGCTCCTGGAATTCGGGAGCGATCCCATACCCGGTATCGCGAATTTGTACCTCTATCTGTTGCTGATCTTCGTTGGTTTCGATTGATTCTGCGGTCGCAGTTGCTAATGGATTGTTATTTGCCCGAGCGGAAATGGTTACGCTACCGCCCGGTGGTGTGAAGCGCAGCGCATTATTGATAAGATTGCGCAATACGTGTTGCATACGTATCGCATCAGCATAAATTTGGGGGAAATCGCTTGCAATTTCAACACTTATAGAGATCTCATTATCCTTCGCTATAAGTTCAAGTTCTTCAATGGCATTAGCAACGATCTCCGGTAAACGGATGAGATCACGGTTCAAACGTAGTTGTCCAGCATCCGCACGTGAAATGAGCAGAAGGTCCTCAATAAGAGCATATAAGTGCTCGCTGCCAGCTCGTGCTCGCTGCACAAATTCACGCTGCTGCTGATTTAGCTCTCCTGCTATTCCCTCCAGGATCAGGTCAAGATAGCCATTGATTGTGTTGAGCGGAGAACGGAGTTCGTGTGTAATCATTGAAATGAAGTGTGCCTTCAAACGCTCTGTATCTTCACTGTCTGTCATGAACATCCCTTCAACTGATCGACATTCCACGATAATTTTTTATTCGATATTGTTGGCTTTTGGAGCTAGTTCTTGAGTAGTTTATTCATAGTAATATACCATTGTTTCTGTGAATGAGGTCAGAAGAGTGAGTAAGATTGGCTATAGAAGGCATTTATCTGATGGGTATAACCGGGCGGAGACAAGCCCCTACATTTACCTGATGGGGGTTGTTGTATAACTCCATATGGGCGCTTGCTCAGCTATGGGTAGCGAGAATATGATGCGTGCTCCTCCCTGGGGTGCATTTTCAGCTCTGATCGTACCGCCATGCGCTTCTACGATTGCCCGTACGATTGCCAGTCCCAGGCCACTGCCCCCTGTTCTGACCTGGCGGGAGGTATCGGCACGATAGAAGCGATCAAAGACTCGTGCTAAAGCCTCTGGTGGAATGCCTCTGCCAGAATCGGTAACGGAGACTTCGAGTAAATCATCTTGCTGCCTGGCTTCAATAACGACGGTTCCACCTCCTGGAGTGTGGCGCAGCGCATTATCGCAGAGATTCGAGAAGACGCGCATTAGCATATCGGGATCGGCCCAGGCAGGCGGAAGATCAAACGCCACATTGTTGAGTGGTTCCACATTTGCCCGCTCGAACTCGGGAGCCAGTACCGCCAGAACCTCATCAACCACAGCAGCCAGGCGCAGTACTTTGGATTGAGGTTGCATTGCGCCCGCCTCTACTTTTGCCATAAGATGCAGGTCTTGAACCAGGCGGCGCAGGCGCAGTGTCTCACGGACAATAATGCGTCCTGTCACTTCAAAGTCTTCACGATCCTGATTTACACCGTCGACCAGCGATTCACCTAACCCAGCGATGGCTGTTAATGGCGTTGCGAGGTCATGAGTAATATTCATGATCAGTTCGCGGCGCCATAATTCCTGTTTACGCAGTTCATCCACATCTTTCTCGAGCCGTGTCGCCATTTCGTTAAATGTAGTGGCAAGCTCTCCCAGTTCGCTTTGCGAATTTGTTTTCACTCGTGCGCTGTAGTCACCGATGGCGAGAACACGAGCCGCGCTGGTTAACTTTGCGAGAGGACGTGTAATGGTACGTGAGAAGAGAATAGCTACGAAGGCAGCCAGCGCAGCTATAATGACTGAGACGACCAGGATAGCGATGCGTATTGTCATTAAAAATGGTGGAACGGTATTATCTGCTATCGATCGCGGTATTACGAGCAGCACACCAACAACAGCAGCACTACTCTGGCCTCCCTCGAAGATTGGCTGTACTACGAAAGGGCGCGGAGAAGCGCCGGTGCCTCTCGTACCGATATCATCTACAGTGGTAACTCCTTTATGGGCATTCGTTACAGCTCTAATGATCTTGGTAAAGTCGCCTTTCTGCACAGATGGATCAGTTATTGCAAGAAGGAGTGCTGCAAAGCCGGTACCTGGACGCGCAATACCAAAATGTGGGTAGATGAGCCGTGGAGAACGATTCGTATTGAAGATTAGTAGTAGATAGTCTGAATTCTGGGAGTTTTGTGATGGGGTATTGGGTAGCATATGATTAACAGCGATTGCAATACTGCCATTTTGGGCATAGCTTACGCCAATACGCTGTGCGGTATTGTCAGCAATAGTTGTTAGTCGCTGGCGTAGATCGACGCCATAATAGTAGTTAATAGCTATTAACATGATCACAGCTAATAATGCTGTCGCCAGCAGCGCTATCATGATCGATACCAGCGCAAATCGCCAGCGTATACTCTGCCACCAACGCACTCGCATATTTGACACTGCTGAGCTCGGTGGAGTGAACTGGCTAATCATAGACCTTGCCGTTTCGTCTGAATGAGATTTCCATTGCTTCTACGCGGTGTTAGTAAGTGCTCCAACTTCAAATTTATAACCGACGCGCCACACTGTTTTAATGTAGCGATACTCCGAATTTGCCTCTATTTTCTTGCGCAGGGCGCTGATATGTACATCAATGATATGCCCATCACCGTAATAATCGTAGCCCCAGATTTTATTCATCAAGATCTCACGAGTGTATACACGGTCGGGTGACTGTGCCATCAGCG
>JBKPBA010000083.1:0-5962 GCA_046726675.1 Chloroflexota bacterium | reverse complement strand
GGTGGTAGCCATCCAGGTTGCGGATGTGCCCGTAGATGGTGTCGAGGTTGGCTGAGAGCGTCACCAGCATGCCAGGCAAGCCCGCCAGAATGCAACTGACGTTAGCCTGCCCACCGCAGCTATTGATCAGGACGAAGAGGTCGTTGGAACCGATGTCGATGCTGACCACCCGGGTCTGGGGATGAGACTTGAGGAATCCGTCGGCAAACGCGAGCTGCGTGGCGCTATAAGCCACGTGGAGGGGGTATTTGAGGCGGTAGGCCCCGCAGCCGTTATCGGAGCCGGCGAGAGAGATGAAGTGGCTGCTCGTCTCGCCGGTGCAGGAAGCGTTCGTGAGGGCCTCCTTGAGCGCCGCAGCCACCGGAGTCGGATATCCGATGAAGTTGTCCGCGTTCATCGGGTCGACTAACGGGTTAAAGCCGAAGGCGACTGAGTTGCCAAGGGCCAGATATTCCTGCGGCCGGTTAGAGGCGGCCAGGGAACTGCGTAGGGCTGGCCCGGCCAGCAGGGTCGTAGCTAGCGTCGCGAGGAGAGCAACTGCCGCGATCAACCAGCGCATGCATGTGTGTAGCATGAAAATCCTCCTTAATATGTTTAACGTTTAGACTATCTAAATTCCTCCGAAAATAGCACTCGGACTGATCGCCATTGACATCAAATTCGAGGAAGAACCCTGTTTTCAACGACAAGCCACACCCTTGATCTGCAGGCAATTCTGAGGTATGCTTTCTCTGCGAGAGAGGTATTCAATGCCAGCTCCGTTGAGCAGGGGGGCCGGAGAACCTTCATTTCGACCTGGAGATCAACTCTTGTTTGACAATCAAAAACAACTGCTACCTATTGGTAGTCAGCTACGTCTCGTGTAGCGGAGACTTTGTGATGGGTGAAGGAAAACCGACTATGGAAGATGAATAGGCTAGAGACAGAAAGGAAGCAGTGACATGGAAGCCCTTTTCTATCAGACACAGGACCTCGACCTATCGGCCATTGCGCAGGCGCTGGTGCTTGAGTACCAGGCCAAGGGATTTGAGGCACAACAATTTGGCGACAGGAATAACACCACCGTGCAATTAAGGCATGAAAGCACCTTGAGAACGATTACCGGCTTTAACAAGGCGCTGGCGATCTCAATGGAGCGTGTTCAGAGTGGTACCCTGGTGAGAGTGGGGGCGCAGGACTGGGTCGATCAAATCGTAGTGGGAGCGGTCGGCCTGGTCATCCATCCACTGCTCATTACCGCCGCCATCGGAGCGCTCCAGCAATATAACGCCTTACACGAGGTGCTCCGATCGATTGACTATCAAGTGCGGCGGCAGCAGCCACAAGTCCAGGTTAGCATGCCTCCCAGCACAATGTGGATGCCTCCCACTTCTCCTGGAATGCCGCCTACCACTCCGTCGTGAGGAGAGTGGCGACCTGCCTCATGGGCAGGTGGTGCTCTTACGTCAGCCAAAGCGAAAGGCCCTCTGAACATCAAGGGTCTTTCGCTTTGGCTTGCATACATCTACATGCAGCTACCACCGCCAAAAACAACAGGGAGATTTAAGGAGTGGAATCTGGCGACCGCTGGCACCTATCCATCTCGTCAACGCCGCTGAGCTTAGACAGATTGGAAACGACGCTAGCGCGTCAGTTCTTACCCGTTCTGACAACGCTGCTGCGCAGCTAGTGCTACGCACTCAGTCAGAACGAAAGGCAACTGCTTCGCAGTCATCCAATCTGCAAGGAGTGCGCGCGGCTACTGCTGCGCAGTCAGGCGAGATGCAAGGAGAAGGGTCGCCACTACATTTCTGCCTAAAAAACCTATCTGGACTGACCACTAAAATGTGAGTAAGAAATAGCTTTGATGCATGTTTACTGATCTCGGCAGAGAGAAGTAAAGCGTGATAGCATAGGAGGTATGGGAGCACCAAAGAAAGCCGATTGGCGAGAAGAACGACGCAAACGAGCGTGGAAGTTGAAAGAGGAAGGCTGGCCACAAAAAGAGATTGCGGAAGCATTGGGAGTCAGCCAGGGAGCGGTCAGTCAGTGGCTCAAACGAGGTCGAGAAGGAGGCGAAGAAGCCCTCAAAGCGCATCCACCCAAAGGAGTGAGCCCACGGTTAACAGCAGAACAAAAGGCACAGATCCCCGAGTTATTAGCCAAAGGCGCAGAGGAGTATGGGTTTGGCGGAGACGTGTGGACAGCGAGTCGAGTGGCCGAAGTGATCCGACGAACTTTTGGGATAAGCTATCACCGCGATCACGTCGGCAAGCTGATGCGAGAGGCGGGTTGGAGCCGACAGAAGCCTGTGAAGCGAGCCAGTCAACGCAACGAAGAGGTCATCAAGAAATGGTCGGATGAGCGCTGGCCCCAAATAAAAAAAAGCCGAGCAGGAAAAAGCCCCCGTTCTCTGGGTAGACGAAGCAGGCTTTTATCTGTTGCCGATGGTGGTGCGTACGTGGGCTCCGCGCGGGCAGACACCTGTACCGAGATCATTAAAAGTTGCTCTCGCCAATGTGGCTACTTGCCTTAGTTGCTTCTCACAACATCAGTAACTCCGTTCACAAGTGAAAAGTTTCGCCACTGCTGCTGTGGTCAGTAATGAGGACCCTTGGTAAAAAAGAGCTCTTGTTCACGTTGTCGGCTACACATTGTGATCCACTTGTGACGAAACAGAGGCTCAATGTGATGAGTATGAGATTGCATGATAGTATTCTTCCGTATTAGGAAATTGTAGACGACGTTTCCCATTCGGGAGGTAAGATCTCCCGAGAATCTTATGTATGCCCATCGTGGGCCTATGCAGATTGATGCAACGAAGCAAAGAAAGGAACGAGCATGAAAGCTTTTGTGATGAAAGCTATCGGCCAGGTGGGTTTCATGGAGAAACCCATTCCCCATCCAGGTCCAAACGACGCGATCGTCAAGACGACCAAAGCCCTCATTTGTACCTCGGACTCCCACACTGTAGGCGGTGCCATCGGCCCGCGAGAGAACCTGACCCTGGGACACGAAGCGGTGGGCATGGTCTATGAGGTGGGAAGCAACGTCAAGCTCTTCAAGCCTGGTGATCGCGTCGTGGTTGGCGCCATCACTCCGGATTGGGGCGATTCTGCTTCGCAGGCTGGTCACTCCTCCCAATCAGGGGCACCTCTGGGAGGATGGAAATTCTCCAATACGAAGGATGGTGTGTTTGCCGAGTACTTCCACGTCAACGAGGCCGATGCGAATATGGCCCCTATCCCTGCCAGCGTGTCCGACGAGATGGCGGTCTACTGCGCCGATATGCTCTCGACCGGGTTCATGGGCGCAGAGAACGGCAACATTCCGATCGGGGGAACAGTGGCGGTCTTCGCCGAGGGTCCGGTGGGACTGATGGCAACAGTGGGAGCGAAGTTGCGTGGGGCCGGGCTGATCATCGGAGTCGAAACGGTCCCGCGCAGACAAGACCTTGCGCGCACCTATGGCGCCGATGTCATCGCTGATTTCTCCAAAGAGGACGTTGTCCAGCGCATCCTCGATCTGACTGATGGACAAGGGGTGGACACAGCTATTGAGGCGCTGGGGGCGGATATTACCTTCCAGAATGCGATCAAAGTCACGAAAGCTGGCGGCACCATCTCCAATGTGGGCTATCACGGTCACGGTGACTTTGTGCATATTCCACGCGTCGAGTGGGGAGTCGGTATGGCGGAAAAGACCATTACGACCGGCCTGTGTCCAGGTGGCCGGTTGCGCATGGAACGCCTCCTGCGGATATTGGAGATGAAGCGCGTGGATCCAACGCTCATGACGACCCATACTTTCCCCTTTGACGAGATGGAGAGAGCCTTCGAGATTATGGACAAAAAACTCGACGGTGTCCTCAAGCCGCTCATCGTTTTCTAACAAGGATGTTACTCTCACCTCGGCGGCCTTCGGAACAGGGGTCAGGACAAGGGTAACCCCAGATAAAGTATGAGCTAACGCAAAAGAATCCTCCAGAGTTCGACTGAAGTTGGGCCAAGCCGGGCTCTGTAGGTTTTTTTCATGCTGGCATGGTATTGTAGTGAGTCCCCCTTTACTTATGATCAAGGGATCATTCCTTGTCCTCTCACATGCTTTACTTGTCTCTACCGAGGACAGTAATAAGCACATAGCGTTAACTATGTGTTCTCTTCGTTCATTATCTCCTTTAGATAGGCATAATTTTCTCGAATTGTCACCGTGGTGGGATGGTCGGGTCCCAGCGCCCGCTCACAAATGGCAAGGGCACGTTGGTACAGCGGCTCCGCTTGCTCGTACTTCTCCTGGTCATGGTAGAGTAATGCCAGGTTGTTAAGGCTTTCTGCCGTAAGCGGGTCCTCGGCTCCTAGCACTCGTTCACGAATGACCAATGCACGCTGCAAGAACGGTTCGGCTTGCTCGAACTGCGCACTTTCTCTGAGAGAATACCCTGCCTCGTTGAGTAATTGTGCGGCTTCTGGCAAGACCATATCCCATTGTTCGATGAGCGCTTTGCAGGCCAGGACCTGTGGAATATATTCCTGGCAGCGTAACCAATTCTCATAATCTACTACGGGGAAGGCTTGAGTCACTGCTCGTACTGCTCGCTCTGCCCAGCGACGCTGTACACTCTTGTTCATACTTTGCCTGAATACTATTTGGACAAGGCGGTGGATACTCAGGGTGTGATCGGGATTGCGGCGCACCAATGAGTAGGTGAGCAATGTTCCAATGGCATCGTTCAGTTTGATGGGATCGGCAGCAACAGGTTGTAAGACGGAACCCAGTTCTGATGCTCCTTCGGTAATGATTTCCTCCTGGATCACATCGGGGTCGAGGAACGTGCAGAGTCGCAGCAGGTCAGCAGCAGCAGGGTTGGCCTGCTGAACCTTCTCAAATGCCAGGGACCAGGTAGTTCCCACCGAGTCTGGATGGTCGGTTGTCAGCTTGCCACGCCGTTTCAGCAGTTCTTCTTTTCGGATCTGGAAAAGGTGCAAGTACTCGGTTAAGCTCCACTGCGTTTCCTCTATGTAGGCACCTGCCTGGTCGAGGGCAAGGGGCAAGCCATCCATGGCCTGAGATATTTCCCTGGCAATTGCCTGATCAGTGGTGGAAGCAGCATCCAGTGATGCATCGGAATCAATGATCGTTGCACGGCGCAGTAAGAAAAGAGCGCCTTCATCTTGATCCATCTCATCTATCTCGATGCGCTGGGCTATACGTCTTGTCGCTTGTGCACGGGTAGTCAGCAGGATATATCCCCTGCCATCTGTTGGCAGGAAGCCACGCACCATCTCGAGATCATCGGCATTATCGAAGATGAGCAGCCACCCGGTGTGATCCTTGAACCAGCGTTTGACTGCCTCAACAATGAGATGCTGCTCCTGTTCCTGTTTCTCAGGCAAGTTGAGCAGGTGGGCGATGGTCACGAAGTCAGAGTTGATTGACTCTAGTGACTCGGCTTTGACCCACAAGATAGGGTTGTAGTCATCCCTGTTTCGATACGCATACTCTACAGCGGTCTGTGTCTTGCCAATACCGCCCAGGCCACTGAGTGCTGCCGTCTTGCTTGCTTTGAGCGCATCATTGAGTCGTGTGAGCACCTTTTCACGACCTGTGAAGAGGAGATTGCGCGCATAGGGGATATTCCAGAGACGTTCCTGGTTGGTAGGTATGCTCTTGATGGTCAGATCATTGATGGCTTTGCGAATACCCCGCACGATATCTAAGAATGCATTGTCCTGGTTAGGCCAGTCGGTCACAGGTTTGCTACCGGTGGGTAGAGCCTGAATTTTTTCGAATGGCGCTCCTTGCCAATCAACGGGGCGGAGAATGATGGGAATGACTCGCGCTTGATTGGCATCATGCCTGGTAATAGCGCTGGTCATTTCGATACTGTAGCAGAAATCAGAGGCCATGAAGTCGGCACTCACGAGCAGGAGGATGATCTGGGCGCTATTGAGGTGCCCAATGATCTGTGACTTCCATTCCGTTC
>JBKPBA010000082.1:0-4613 GCA_046726675.1 Chloroflexota bacterium | reverse complement strand
TTCCATGGCTCATGCTCTCCTTTGGTTGGCAACTCTCGGTGTAGGGGCGTGATTATGCATATTAACTTTTTAATCGTTCCTCAACCGAGGCGGTTGCTGTAATGCGCCAACCTGTGGTTTCGCAGCTACTTTACTGTAGCTCGTTGATGTCTAACTAACTCGCTAGCAGAGAGAGAAGATGCATTTTGCTTGTTCATGAGATGAGTGAGCATTTGACTTACTATTTTGGCCTTCTCGTTTTCATCTTTTGAGTCTTCCATAAGCCTCAACGATAAGAGTATATTTTGTTCAGTTAGCAGGCTCTCATAAAACACTCTAATCTGTCGGGTAGTTCGGTTCTAAACATAGAAAAAACGCCTGCGATGATATCAGTAAGAACCCCTGAAGCTATAGTAATGTAAGAGCCTATCGGGGGGCTTGATAAATTGGTGATTGTCAGGATTAAACCTACGATCACGAGGAAGAAACCAAGGACGCAAATCCTCATAGCGATCTTGTAGCTCTTATCAGTATGCCCTTTGACTAACACATAAAATGCTGCCAGGTTTTCAACGTTTATTCGAACGAGGCTATCGAAATACGATGGTCTTTCCAATTTCGCTGCAAACTGCCTGGTAATTCGCTTTTTTATGGTCCAAAGATCTTTGTCCGCTTTAAGCGATGTTAGAGTTGCGTTCGCAGAAAATATTCGCTGCCAAAAGTAAATGAGAGTTGCTAACATGAGAATACCGGCAAAGATGATGCCAAAAAGAAGATAGGTGTAGAGGTTATTCGAACTTGCATTGAGTGCATTGAGCAACTCTCTTTGGTGAAAAGTACTCCAATAAACAATAAAAACAGTTATACCGATTATGGCAAGAATACCATAGAGGTAGAACCCTATACTCCTTTCTGTTCGTAATATCTCGCCTGTGAGCATCGCGATAGTTACTTCGCTTTCTTCTATCTCGTCTGTTACAGGATCTGTTTCGGTGAGAGGTTTTGCTCTATTTTCCAGTTCCGGTGTTGTGTTCGAGCCATTTACCATGTGACACCTTCCTTGTTGATTTGATGAGGGTTGGATCTGGTTGCTTGTTTTCTCAACACTATGAAATCTCGGCTAGCTAGAATTATATTCTCTATTGGACAGATTGGGGTCCTGACATAAATTCCCCGATAGATTCCGCTAAGGGCGAGCAAGCGGTAAAAAAGTCCTAATGGGTTCCGCTAAGCTTGCAAGAGCAATGAGAGTAAGGTAAGAAGGATGCATTCTTGTTAAGAGATTTGGAGTGCGTCCCAACGACCCATAAAAAGATCCCAACCTATCTGACCGATGAGCAGCGTCAGATCATGATGGAGATCCCGACAGATCTTTCTGATCGGGATCTCGCCCGTTATTACACTTTGACCACAGAAGAGTTAGAACTGGTCAATCGTCGCAGACGGCCAGCCAATCGCTTTGGTTTCGCTGTCCAGCTTGCGCTTCTCCATTTTCCAGGTCGTCCTCTCGCTGAATATAGAAACCAGAAGCAAGTTCCGCGGCCTATCTTGATGAGTATTGCTCAACAAATCAATCTTCCTATCAGCGCATTTGCAGAGTATGGCAACCGCCCTGGAACACTCTATGACCACATCGATGAGATTTGCAAGGAGCGTGGATATCGTCGTTGTGGATGGCGAGGATATCTGGCAGCCGCCCGATTTCTTCTGCCACATGCGCTAGAGAGTGATCGTGCAGTTCCTCTCGTCGAACAAGCCTTTGAGTTTTTCCGCAAAGAGCGTATTCTCCCACCAACATTGGTCCAGACGGAAAAATTGGTCTGGATCGTTCTGCGTCTGGCGGAAGACCACCTCTACAATGTGCTCACCTCACGGCTTACGCAAGAGCATAAAACCCGGCTGGACGCGCTTCTACAAAACGAAAACAGGCTTGGTGGACATACCCGATTGGCCTGGCTGAGAGCCGTTCCGGGAGAGCCTTCTCCAAAGAGCATCAATAAAATTGTCGAGCGTCTTCTTTTCATCCGAGAGCTGGACCTGCCTTCTGTTCCCACAACACTGCATCAAAATCGTGTGCTGCATCTGGCCCGAAAATGTAGCAAGCTCTCCGCGCAACCATTGCTCAAAATAGCATCAAGGAAGCGTCGGTATAGTTTATTGCTGACCTACTTACATGAACTATCGCAGGATTTCACCGACCAGGCGCTTGATCAGTTTGATAAATTGCTCGCTGATCTGCTGCGTAAGGGGGAGAGGAAGCAGGACAAGCATATGCGGGTCAATGCCCGCAAAATCAACGCGCATCTGACGATCCTCACGCGAGCAGCAGAGGCTTTTCTGGCAAGTATTGAAGATGGCAGTGATGCGAAAGAGCGCGTGCTGGCGCGGGTACCAGCCTCTGTCCTTCAACAAACTGTTTCATCTGCCAAAGCGCTGTTGCAGCCAGAAGATTTTGACTCCCTTGATCTGATCGAGACGCGCTATGTCCCGATACGCAAAAGTCTGTTCGCGCTCTATCAAGCGCTTGATTTCCAGCCATTGCGTGCTTCTGAGCCAGCGATCCAGGCCCTGGATCATGCGGCCCGTTTGCAGAAGTCGCGTAAACGTGTTACAGGAGTCCAACAACGGGTGGGAAAACAAGTAGTCGCTACCCCGCTGGGACATCTCAGAGAGAGGTGGAAAAAGCATGTCATTCTTGGGGACGAGATCGCCCCTAATCAGTACGAGGCCGCCGCCTTTGAAGCGCTGAATGCTCGGCTTCAGTCTGGAGACGTGGCAGTAAGAGGATCGCGGCGACACCAGCCTTTTGAAGATTATCTGTTGCCGAAACAGGAATTTGCGCAGCTCATCGAGAAAAAACAGACCAGGCTGGCGGTGGAGGGAACTGCCGAGCACTACCTGGAGCAAAAACAGCAAGAAATTGTCGAGAAGCTCTCACGCCTGCGTCAAAGCATTGGGGTAGTCTCTGGGAGTCTTCGTCTGGATGAGCATGGCAAGCTTCAACTCCCGCCTTTAGAAAAAGCCGTGCCGGAGCAAGCAGAGTATCATAGTCGTCGTCTGGCGGCGTTCCTACCGCGCGTCCCTCTCGCTGATCTCTTGCTTGAGGTAGATAACTGGACGGGTTTCTTACGTCACCTCACTCATTTAAGCACAGGAATGGCAACCACCGGCTCTCAGCGACTGATTCTGGTGGCTGGGCTGATGGGGATGGGAATGAATTATGGCCTCTCCAAAATGGCAGATTCCTGTCCCTATAGTTATCGCCAGCTCTCCTGGTCAGTTGATTGGCATATCCGCGAGGAGACCCTGCTCGCGGCCCTTTCAACGCTGGATAACTTTGTGCTGAACCTGCCGTTCGCGCGGATGTGGGGCGACGGAACCAGCTCATCTTCTGACGGAATGCGGATTGAAACTGTGGTCAAGACTCCCAATGGGGTCCGCAATGCCCGCTATTTTGGCTTTGGAAAAGGGCGTGACCTTCTATTCCCACACCGCCGATATCTGGATGCCTTTCGGCAAGCAACAGGTCATCAGCACGAACGAAAGTGAAGCCTTATACGTCATCGATGCCTTGTGCCACCATGAAAGTGATCTGCACATCCGCGAACACTACACGGATACAGGAGGCAGTACCGACCACGTATTCGCATTGACAGCCTTATTGGGCTTTAACTTTGCACCCCGCATCAGTTCCTCGTTGGAGAGGAATCTCTACACGTATCAACCTGTTGGCGATCAAGGAGTACTTAATGACCTTATTGCATCTCCAGTGCGAGCCAAATATATTGGCGAACACTGGGAAGAAATGCAGCGGGTTGCCTCCTCCATTCGTCATGGATCGGTTTCAACGTCGCTCCTCATGCGCAGATTGCGCGCGTATAGTCGGCAGAATCGGCTTGCCACTGCGCTCACAGAGTTGGGAAAACTGGAGCGGACTTCTTTCCTGCTGGACTATTTTCAAGACGAAGCGCTTCGTCGTCGCATCCTTGTTGGACTGAATAAAGGCGAGGCCCTGCACGCGCTGGCGCGCCAGCTCTTTTCTGGCAAACATGGGGAACTGTGGGACCGAGCATTTGAAGACCAGATGCACCGTGCAAGCTGCCTGCATCTGATTATGGCGGCCAGCGCTGCCTGGAATGCAGTCTACTTGTCCCAAGCGGTTGAAGAACTGAAAAAGCGGGGCGAAGTAGTACCTGAAGAGTATCTCCCTCATATCACACCGCTGGGATGGGAACATATCAATCTCATCGGCCAATACAGTTTTAGCCATCAATCGGCCCGTTCCCTCGACAATCTCCGACCATTGCGGCTTCCAGAACAGGAAGATCAAGAGATACGGGAGAAAGCTGAGGAAGATCGCAGCGTGTCCTCTCATTCCTAAGATAGATTCTTCTCGATCTGCTACGATGCTCAGCAGTTTTCTTGTGATAATGAAACTGCTGAGTGTCAAAATCGTTGGTTTATTGCGACAAACAGCGTATGTTCGAGAGGCTGTATCACGTCATCAATCCCATTTCCAAAGGCGCGGGATGCATGTATTTCCGGTATCTCGTGAGAGGTCAGGAGGAGGGGATGCCTTCTCCGACCACTCGCGATCTGCGCCTGCTTACTCAATAGACGGGATGAAGCGCTAT
>JBKPBA010000081.1:0-3980 GCA_046726675.1 Chloroflexota bacterium | reverse complement strand
GGTGCCATGTAAGACAGGAAAAATAACGTCAAGCGCACCTCTATTGCCGAGTTCTTCGCCGTTCTCTACAGAAATCAGACGGCGTAGGCGTGGATCGCCTGTCAAGGTAACAGCCGTTGTTTCTTCCAGGCCCGCGTCGTCGGTGGCGTTTTGCTCAGCCGCTATTAAAGTGCGCGGCTCTGCTCCTAACAACCACGATCCTTCCTTTGTGATACCAATCGGCACTATTTCATATTTGTCACGATCCAGGTTTGCCATCACCGACTCGGCAGAGGCAAGTGACACTTCGTGTTCGCCTGAACGGCCTCCAAAAACAAGGCCTATGCGGATCTTCTTTTTCTCCATGCTAGAGTCCTTTCTTCAGTGTGCTTAACTACAGCATATGTAGCATGGTTTCCATGCGCATCCCTCGTGAACCTTTGAGCAAGACGAGGTCTTCACTATGTACCTCGCGTTTGAGCAAGTTTGCAACGGCCTGTTTAGCAGACTCTAATTCTGTAGCGTTCTCAACATCGCTGCGAAAATAATGAATGTTTTTTTCAGGCATACCTGCCCGCATTGCTCCTTCGACATAGAAACGGGCCTGATCGCCGATCGCGACAAGATAATCTATCGTTCCTACCAGCGCTTTGCCGCAAGCGATATGCTCCTCTGGCGCATACTGACCCAGTTCGAAGATATCACCCAGGACTGCCCATCGTTTTCCAGATGCAGAAAGTTCAGTAGTTCTCATGGCAGCTATAATGGCGACAATTGATTGACGATTGGCGTTATAGGTGTCATCGATCAATGTGCTGCCATTTGGCCCTGGTTTTATCTCTCCTCGTCCCCTGGCAGGTAGCAGACTTTCCAATCCAACACAAATTTCATCGAAATTCATCTGCGTTGCGCATCCGGCAGAGGCGGCAGCCAGGGCTATCATCACGCCATGAGCCCCAGGGAGATGTAAGTGCACTCGCTCCTGTTGACCTGCATAACTCAATGTGAAACTAAGTCCTCGCAAGGTGTCGCCTTGAATGTCGCTGCCGCGTACATCAGCTTCCTGGCTAAGACCATAATAGAGTATCTGTGCTTTTGTCTTTGCAGCCATACTACGTACATGTACGTCATCATAGTTGAGGATGGCAATGCCTTCTGGTGTCAGCGCTTGCACTAGTTCGCTTTTGGCTATGATTACGCGCTCCTGCGTACCAAAGTACTCAAGATGTGCAGCGCCGATGTTTGTGATGATTGACCAGTTGGGTCTTGCTACTGTCTCGCACAGCCAGGCCAGTTCTCCTACCCACTGTGCGCCCATTTCTACTACAGCATAACGGTGCTCTGGTTCCAGGCGCAACAGTGTTAGTGGATAGCCGAGCTCGTTGTTATAAGAGGCAAAGGTCTTAAGGGTAGGCGCCTGTCGATTTAAAATTGCCGCTGTTGCATCTTTAGTACTTGTTTTACCATTGCTGCCGGTGATACCAATCAGTAGAGTATTCTGCTGTCGTTGCGCACGCACACGTGCAGTAGTATGCAGCGCCTGGATGACATCTGGCACGATTATTTGCAGGAAATCGGGTGGTACGTCTTTCGCTGGTTGATTGCAGAGCGCAGCCCCGGCTCCCGCCTTCGCTGCTTCAGAGATGAAGTGATGCCCATCAACTTGAGCGCCCTTGATAGCAATAAAAAGGTCTCCCCGATTAACCTGGCGGCTGTCATGCTGCGCGGACGGGAAGACCTGGTATGGATCAGGTACCTCTGAGCTATGCAAGTATACGTTGTCCTCATTGCCTTGCAGTATGTCATTGAGGGTGAACATGTTGTCTCTATCCTCTGCTTCTGTACCGTGGTATCAACTGCTGCCAGATGTGCGGAACAAACCTGGTCAGAAGTGTTCTCGCCGCCCTGATCCAGTCCAGCCTTCCCGTCGTTCCTGCTGCATTCCGGGAAGCCATCGGATCAGGTCAGGTCCGCGAGAGCATGCAGGCTGGAACACACTCCCTTTGGACCAACGATAGCCGTACCACATTCCTTGCCGAGATGCGACCGGCCTAGCCTGTCAGTCTTTGGCGGGGTGTCCCTCTGACAGGCTTCTCCCATCCGGCTTGTAGCCGAACAGGGCGGTGCTGGCCTCCTCACGCGCCTTTTTTGGGCGAGGCTGCCAGTGAAATTCGTTGAAAAAGCTATGATGCACATTTACACTGGCGTTCCAATCCGCGTTGGCTTCATAGCGGCAATGCGGGCACCAGAACAGCTTGCCCCAGGGCTCTTTGATGCGCTTGTCATCACGGAGGGAGAACCTCTCCCCCTTGAGGCCGCACCGGGAGCATTGTTGGCTGGTGCCATGCGGGTTGACTTCGACGGTCACGACTCCTTCGACAAAAGCTTTCTCACGGGCTTTCTGATTGATCTTGCCGCGCAGCTGGTTCGCCTGTTTGCGGTTCTTGCGCCGTGACTTACTTCCCCCTTTGGTCTTGATCTTGCGCAACCGCTCAAAGAGCAGCACACAGCCAGGATACCTGGCGCACACGTTAGCGATGCTGCGCGCTACCTTGTGCGCTGCATCCTCATTCATGCCGCGCACGTGCTCCCAGAGCTGCTGGTTACTGTGCTCGCCTTTGACCGGCTTGCCCGATTGCCACTGTTTTTTCGCGATGCGCTTCAGATGGCGATAACGCTGCTGATCGAGGCCATGGTCCGTGATGAAGATGGTTTCGATGATCGTGCCGTGCTGCCTGACTGTAATCACGGCGAGATTTTTGACATTTACGTCAATGGCGACCGTCACCAGATCAGGATCGAGCTTGCTTTCCCTGGCCTTCCTGGCTTCGACCTCCTTGACCTGTGGGAAGTGCAACTCAGCCGAGTGCGCCCGCAGGAGCAGGATGGGGCTCTTCCGCTCCCACGCCTCTGAGCTGAGGCGCTGCTCGAAGTAGCGGCTGCACTTCACCGGAAAGTTCACCCACCTCCAGACCTGTCCATCGTAGACCCTGAGCCGCACAAACCGGGCGTGCAGGTCGCTGCTTTCCAATTCAAGGCAACAAGTGCCTTTGTAGAGCGTGGGGTGATCGGTGGCTCCAGGTACCCCTGGCCTACCTTTCTTCTGGCCGCTCTTTTCCCAGGTCGCTCGATTCGTCAGGTATGATCGGACCTTGCCAATGGCATCTTTGATAACGCTTCGGCGGAAGATGAAAGGCATGCAGGGAAAGCACTGTGTAAAGTTCCAACCCTCCCGGGGCTTGGGATGCTCAGGCGTTTCGACCGTGCAGAATTCCGCCCAGGTGAGCAGTTCGTTAGCTGAGATGGCGCGCTCCCGCATCTGCAGGTGCTTCTCCGAGTAGTAGGGGACGCTCTCGGCAAGCTTCTCAGCATGGGCTAGGAAAAAGTCGATGTAAAAGGCGCGCGCGGCAGTGAGCAGGGACAAGGTCTCATCGAGAAATGCTCGTTTGCCGGAATTCACTCCCCCCTGCCTGCGTTCACCCAGGTCAAGGAGCAGTTTCGTCGTGCGGATCGCCTGTCCCATCTGTTCCCTCCATTGACTCCAGTCAGCTCAGTCCGTTCGCAAGCGCTTCCGTGTGATTTCGGCCCTTTTGGGCGTGCTATTGGTGCAGTGCTATAGAGCCTAGCTGCGAACCCGCGCAAGTGCGAGCACACGTTGGACTAGCTCTTGGGGGCTGTTTCGTTCGTAGGTCCAGGATTTCGAGTCGAACAACCCCTCCACTATCGAACATGTATTCTATTTTACCCGCTCGGTTTCACGGTGTCAAGGATATCGTACCGTCGTGGGCGTTGAGCAAATTATACCATGCATATTACTCTGTTTTTATTCAAGGTCGCTTTCTTCGGTAATCGAATATGGAGGCTTCTCAATTGGTACGCGGTAACCTCGTACCTGGTCACCATTTGTGTTGAACTGAGAACCTCCTTGAATGGGTGTCATCAGATCAGTGGTAATAAAGCGAACGAGGCGTTCGATACGATCCCAGCGTGCCGGGTAGCGA
>JBKPBA010000080.1:0-9325 GCA_046726675.1 Chloroflexota bacterium | reverse complement strand
CGCCACAGCACTCGTCGGCAGCGTCAGATGTGTATAAGAGACAGGGTGGCGACGCTGATCGGCATGTGCATGTTAGTCTTCGGCTGGGGTTATCGGTTCCCCATGAGCTGGCTGCAAGGCACGCCGTTCGCTGATTACACTGTTCCGGGCCTGATTCTTGGTCTTGTCGTCGGAGGCAGCGCGCTTGTTGCGATGGTCGCAACGATCAAGAGCGCCGCAACCGGCGCGATCGCGTCACTGATCGCGGGCGTGATCATGATGGGGTGGATCGTAGGGGAGTACATACTGATCCCGGAGATCCGCTTCTTCTCGAACCTGGCGACCAACTGGCAGCAGGGCTTGTACTTCTTGGTTGGTTTGGTCATGGTCGTCTTGGCTCTACGCGTGATCCCAGGTGGCTGGCGCGGCATGCTGCACGCGGCTCACCTCGCGTAGCTGGTGCAGTTTCGCCTCGGCGGACACGCCGCCAAAGAACCATCGGATCTGCGAATGTACCAGAGACCAGATCGATTAGGCAGCTGACAAATCAGCCAGAAGATAATAATGACCTACCAGGCCCGCCGATTCCATAATTATTTGCTTATCGTTTACACCCCCTGGCCTTTTCTTCTGCAGGACAAAAGCTCTTGTTACCGCCAATGACCCGGAAGTAAAATATCCACATGGCAGCAAACGAAAGGAGACGAGTCATGTCGCAAAAGAACCAGGTCATTGCAAGGCTCGGCGGACGGCCTGAACGCCCGTCCGCCGCTGGGCGAGGGCGATCGTACACACGAATGCGCGTCAGCGCAGCAGAGAAAGGCAAAACCTAAACCATGGATAAACAACAGCTCCTGAAGCGACTTGAGAAGGCCTGGGCAGCGATCAAGGAGTCATACGCAGGCTTGTCAGATTCACAGATGATGGAGCCTGACGTCATGGGCAATTGGTCGGTGAAAGACATCCTTGCGCACGTGACCACGTGGGAGGAGGAGGCGCTGAAGTATCTGCCGCTCATCATCACAGGAGGCAGGCCACCGCGATACATCCAGTACGGCGGTATCGATGCTTTCAACGCGCAGATGACGGAACAGAAACGGGGCCTTGCGCTCTCCGAGGTACTGAAGCAACTGGATGAAACACACCGCCGACTCATCGACTACATCCGAAGCGTGCCCGACGAGCACTTCACGCGGGAGACGCGCTTCCGACATCGTCTACGGCTCGATACTTACAGCCATTACCCAATGCACGCCAAGGCGATACGGGAATGGCGGGAGCGGCCAGTCGAATAAGGGAAGTCCAGGAGGTTAGCCTTTAACCCTCCACATCAACTTTCCACCCCGTCTCTTCAGTAAACTTCCCTTCTATCTCCTCTAATGCCTCCATACTAAGAGGCCCGCTCAAACTGACGGAAAGCCTGCGAGTATCCTGATAAACTGAAGGTTTATCTGTGATACTCACACCATCAGGAAGCAAACGAGAGACCTGCGCAATCAAAGCTTTCTCATGCGCATTCGGATACACATAGACACGCCAGCCCGTTTGTGTAGCAAGTTCTACAAGCTGTTCCATGTAACGTGGTCTGGCTGTATCCGGAAAGTGGAAGTGAAGCCATAATGTACCTTTTGTTGGATCGGCTCCTACACGGTAGAAGCCTGGCACTGTATTGAACATCTTTCTTGCTAACGTTAGCGCCTCATCACGGGAAAGCCGTTGTGGGGTATCTGGCTTCTGACCAGGCATCAGCAATTCCAGGCGCCAGCCAGTCTCTTCCAGAAAGCGTTGTTGAGCTTCCTGGATCGCTTCGGGGCTTGCTGTTCCCTGACAATAAACTCGTACGGTTTCCTGATCCAGGTGGAGAGAGGGAGTACCATTGCTTGTAAGTCCTTCAAGCAAGAGGCGACGTGCCATTTCGACCAGGGCCTGGTGGTGCACAGCCGGATGCAGGCGTACATGCCAGCCCGTCTGTGCTTCAAGCTGCGCGAATTGTTCTGCGTAGCGAGTCCTGGCAACACTGGGAAAGTGGAAGCGCAGCAGTAAGGTGGCGCTGGCAGGTTCTGCACCTGCTTTATAGAATCCAGGAAGATCGCTCAAAAGTCCTTGGGCTAATTGGAGAGCTTCATGCTGGTTCATTGCTGGCTGGTGAAGCTCATGAGGAGGCTCGGGTGTATACGCTATTTTGTGAGCTTCATCTTCCAATTCAGCAGCTCTCGCTGTGACTAAAGTAACTCCGTGAAGTTCCAGGTACCACCCTGTTTCTTCATAAAAGCTGGACTGTGCTTCAGCAATTTCCTCTGCACTTGCCTGACCAGTGCAGTTGAGGGATATTACAGAACGATCGAGAAAAATTGAGGGTGTCCCTCGCGCGGTCAGCCCCTGGGGAAGCATGCTGCGAGCCGCCCTGGCGAGTTCTCCCTGGTGGGTATGTGGAGCAATAGTGATCGATACCCCGGTTTCTTCTGCTGCGGCGGCGATAGCTTCTGCATACATCGTGCTAGCCCTTGCAGGAAAGTGGAATGAAAGCACTACATCACCTGTCTCGGGATCAACGCTGCGCCGGTAGAGATCCGATGGCGTGCCAAGATACTGCTCGATGACGCTTAATATCCAGTTCTGGTCAGGGCGCTCAATCTCTTCTGATTCTTCAAGAGCTTCGCGCCACTCAGGAGAGAGACAATAAAGTGTCAGACCTTCTCCCTCGAGGACCGAGCGTTGTTGTGTGAAGAGCCGTGGATGCTGGTACAGGAGTTTTGCCAGCGCCATCCGATCTTCCAGTGATTGTGGCGCGAGACCAGCCATCTCACACAGGTCCCCGAGCGTATACAGCGCCTCTTCATTACAGGACTGAGCCAGGTTATGAGCAGAGATGGTCCTGCGAATGCGTCGCATAGTTTTGACCAGGTTAGCAAGATAAAGCGAGGCTTTCTGATAGGAATCCTGTGCATCCTGAGGCGGGGGACCAACAGCCTCAAGGATTGAGGAGAAAGGAAAACGCGTGCGTTCCTGTGATACACCCTTAGGTAGTTGCACTCGTACTGCTGCTCCAGGTTCGATGCCACGACAAATGACAGGTTTCGCGCTTCCAGGAGCGACAAGCAGTAGAAGTACGCTACCTACCAGGTCACTGAGAAAGTCTCCGGGAACTTCTTCGAATTGGCCGCGTACCCGGTATGCCTCTTCGAGAGCATGTTGTCTAACAAAGTAGCGTTGTTCGTAGTCTTGCTCAAAGACATCTAGAATATCCTGAGTTGTCTCCTCTGTCACCTCTCCATACCAGACCAGGGCCAGTTCTCTAGGGGTAACAATACGCAGGGTTGGAACCTGAGTCACGACTCGCCAGAGTTGCTCAACATGCGTATAATCGAAAGGTACTCCCTGTCCAATTCCTTGAGGAAGAGTTTCAACAAGTTTTGCTTTGTTGGTGGATGCAACACGGCTGGATCGCCCGGCACCTTTCTCTTGCTTTTCGACAATCATGCCTTCCACAGGAAGCACTACATCCGTGTCTGTGAGCAGTCCTTTCAGTGAAGCACGAGCCTCCGGGTCACCATGCACTAAAGCAACCCTGCCCGGCTTAAGAGCTGCTGCGTATGCTGCCAGTTCTCCACCATCTGCATGCGCGGAGAGGCTATATTTTGCCACCTGGCAATGCACCTCTACCTGTATGCCGCCAAGCATCAGTGTGTTTTCCTTCTTCTCTGCCAGATCTAACAAGCGTTTTCCAGGAGATTCCTCGTCTTGGTAGCCGGTAATGAGAATAGATGCATTTGGATCAGCGGCGATTCGCGCCGCATACCATACGCTAGGCCCACCGGTAAGCATGCCGCTGCTGGAAAGAATACACGCCGGTGGTCCTGCCAGGATGCGTTCACGATCCCGTTCATCGCGAACAAAGGTCACATTACGTCCCGTAAAGGGTGTAAATCCCTTGCGGATCTGCCGTTGTAATGTTGGTGAAAGCGCTTCTGGGATGAGTAAATAAGTCGAGCAGACACGCCGTACCAGGCCATCTACATAAATTGGAAACTCTGGTATCTGCCCCTTCTCCTGTGCCGCCTGCAAGACGAGCAGTAGTTCTTGTCCACGCCCAAGTCCAAAGCAGGGGATCAGTGTGTGTCCTCCTTGTTCGAGACCATTGGCGACAGCCTGTGCCAGGCGTGTTTCCTCTGCTTGTCGATTGGGATGGAGTCGCGCTCCATAAGTTGATTCAAGGACGAGCAAATCGCAGCGATCCATAGGGGGTGGTGTAGCGCCGATCACTGTTCGTTGAGGCGTGCTGCTGATATCTCCCGAGATAACGATTGAGCCTTCGGGTGCAGTAAATCCCAGACTCACTGCGCCTGCGATATGGCCGGCTCGACTGGCGTGGATCGTCACTCCCGGAAGAACAGGTAACGTGAAAGACTCTCCTACAGGCAGAGGACGTATTTGAGTCAGCATTCCCGCAACCAGTGTTTCGGGATAAAGTGGCAACTCCATCTCCTCGACGGCACGGCGAGTCATGATCTTCAATGCATCGGCGAGCATGACTTCAATGAGGAGCGAAGTTCCTCTGGAAGCAAAAATGGGAGCAGTTGGAAAAGCCTGGTGTAATAGCGGTAATGCGCCAATATGGTCGGCGTGCGCATGGGTGACGAAGATCGCTCGGACATCCTTGCCCTCTAACAGCGAGAGATCGGGCAGTGGATCTGATTTTCGGTCAACACGTACCCCTGCATCGACAACGAACCACTGCTCTGCCAATTGGATAGCGAGGCAACTCGCTCCAACACTACTCGCTCCACCAACAAAGACGACCTGCATTTGTCCTTACTCAACTCCTTAACTCGCAACTTTACTTCAGGATTTTCAGGACTCTATTCTACCGCTCCCCAATACCCTGGTCAAGCGGCTTCAAGTTCTTTGGTATACTTGACAGTTGCTTCACCGCTCAATACCAGCGTGCCATGCTGGTTAGTGCAGTTAGTGTGGAGCGTTATGATGCGCTTGTCCTCTCGAATGGCAACAACTTTTACCGTTACAGTCACGGTATCGCCAATGTGAATCGGTGCAAGGAATTTCAATGTCTGTCCCAGATAAATGGAGCCTGGCCCCGGCATATCATTGCCGAGAACAGCAGAGATCAATGATCCTATAAGAAAGCCATGCGCAATGCGCTTGCCGAACAGGGATTTCTCCGCATATTCCGCGTCCAGGTGGATGGGATTGTGGTCACCGCTCACCAGGGCAAAAAGGAGGATATCGTCCTCGGTGATGGTACGTGAAAGTGTTGCCTGTGTTCCAATTGCTGGAAGAGGTGCAAAATTCTTAATGTTCTGTATCATGCTTCTCGTTCCTTACCAGGAAAGGAGTCAAACAATCATGTGTCTTACTACCTTCCCGCGTCGTTGGCGCTTTTCCTTCCGACCTCTCTGTCGACCAGGTGGGTAAGTGCCATAATGCCCGTTATTCTTTACTGACATTCCGCATCTAAATGTACCATGATGTTATATGCCTTATGATTTAATTACATATTAGCATATATATGCATTTTACACTTAAAGGACACGTTTGTCAAGACTGGCTTGCTTAAGCTCCCGTCATGACTGGCCCGAGATCTATCACTATTGATCTGTATTGTCACGAATTGTACGTTTTCCACGTATACATTACAGAACGAGGCCATTGAATGGCATCTACAAACATCACACCAGTAGTATCGCCAAACAAGATTGAGGGATCACTAAGTCTATGCATAGATCACCTGAAATGCTCTCTAGAGGCCAGATCATCAATGGAAGCGCTTCAACTTCTATTGAACTCGATCGACATACTTTGCAAACTATAGAAGGTAAAGCGGATACACCTCGTTATTTGATTACCCTGGATAGAGGCATTGGTGATACAGTTATGGTAGGGTTAAGCGCCGTTGATCAGATTATACATAATGATCCAGCGGCCTATGGCAAAATAGATATACTATGTACCCCTCTTCAATCACAAATTTTTGAGTATGATCCTCGCATCAATAGAGTCATTCAAATGGATAAAAAAACTTCTTCTGGCCCCCATATAACAGAGTGGCTTCGAGGAATCATCCTTGATGCCGAAGCTGCACAGGTCATCCATTTTTTACAAAGCAGGTGCTATGAAGCAGTCTTACCCACATTTGTAGCGCCTGGCCTCTACCTTAGGCTGCAGTCACACCTGATGTATCCGCAAGTATTCAAGTTAGCAAAAAATCTTTTACTACAAGGGTCGCCCTCAGACATACCTATCCGTAAATTCATCAGGCAAATGGTCAACAAATATTTTTGCAAGGACATTCCAGCCTCTGAACTTCGTGGCGATGTGTTGCTCTACCTGGACACTCTACAAATACAGAAAGCTGTGACGGTCATCGAGCAGATAAAGAAGAAGTCGGATGCCGGTTCAGAAAACGCAAGGGTGTTGCTGGTAGCAGCCGATAGCGGCTCGGTTGTGACAAGACCTCCAACTCGCTTACTTGCGCCTGCCCTGGCTGATGCGCTGCGCAAGTCTCATCATTTGATCGTCGGTATTTTACCTGCTTATACAGATACAATGGCCGCTAAAAACCTGGAGCTTGCTCTATTGTCAGAATTTGCTGGTCGTGTTTTTATGTTGCAGGATGAATCAGCATTCACACTTCTTGAGACGGCAGCCCTGATTGATCAAGCAGATGTATTTGTGACTGGCGATACAGGGGTAATGCACTTAGCAACTGCTACCAAAAAGGTGAGAAAGGCCGAATCTATAGCGTTTGCCCCCAAAAATTCTGTGAAGATCATCGCCATTTTCGGAGGCACCAATCCTGATGTATGGGGAGATAGTGAACGAACAATAATCGTTGGGAGAGGTCGGAGAGAACAGCGATCATTTAGCCCTGGCTATGTTAAAGAAATGTACAACCCAAAGGGCAAGGATCTATTTGATCACATTTCTCCCCTACAACTCACAGAAGCAATCATCAGTGTGCTCTGAGCTTCAAGTGTCGCCCCTCTGTAGGTGCCGATTTATCGTGCACACCGCTGATTCATCGGCCCTTGGTGGATTGCCCCATATCAAGATGAAAAAGTGAAAAGGCCTTATTAAGGATGAAGTTTCTGGTGTTGAGCTAACATTTCAATAAATTTCTGTATTCGAGCAGAGCGGGTCTCTGGTTTTTTAGCTGTTTGAATTCTGAACAGGAACGCATAGCGATTTGCGCTATCCAATGTGTTAAAGAAATCCTTCGCCACAGGGTTATTGTCCAGTTCACTTTGAAAATCGGAGGGTATTGTTATCGCGCTCTGCGATGCGTAAGCTCTTTCCCAGCGACTATCAGACTTAGCTAACTCCACCTGCCGTAGTCCTGCTGGCTGCATTCTCCCCTCAGCAATAAGCGCTTCTGCTTTGTCACAATTCACTTTTGACCAGATGCTTCTTGCGCTACGTGGCGTAAATTTTTGTAACCAGAACTTGTCGTCAAAAGAGGCTTTTTGTCCATCGATCCAACCATAACATATGGCGCTGTCTAAAGCTTCAGCATAGGACACCGAAGGCGTGCGTGCTTCTTTTTTGGCTATCTTGAGCCAGACACCCTTTGTATCAGCTTGATGTTCTTTGAGCCATGCTTCCCAGTCTTGTTGGGTTTCAAACGATATGACTGGTAAATTATCTGAATTCGTCACGTCTGTATAACTCCTAACTAAATGAAGAAAAATCTCTTTGCATTGCAGCCACACTATATGGCATGATACATTCTTAGCAAGGATCACTACAACTTAAAACCCAATAAAGGAGATGCAACCACATGTGTTACGACGATAACGCCCGGCCACCACTCCCCCCAGGAGAGAGTGGCAGCGCTTATGGAGAAGACATTATCCTGACTGCGGCAGATGGAAACCGCTTTGCGGCCTTCTCTGCTCATCCTGCAAACCCTAAAGCAGCTCAGGTACTCATCTATCCAGATGTGCGAGGACTGCACCAGTTCTATAAAGAGCTGGCATTGCGCTTCGCCGAAGTTGGTTATACAGCCCTGGCACTCGATTATTTTGGTCGTACCGCGGGTATCAGTTCGCGAGATGAATCATTCGAATATATGCCACACGTAATGCATTTACAACTCACAACCTTTTTCCAGGATGTCAGTGCTGCTCTAGATCACTTGCGTTCAGGTGAGGGCGCGGCTCGTTCGACATTCACACTTGGCTTCTGTATGGGAGGGACTCTCTCGTTTAGAACAGGCTTAAATGATGACCTTGACCTTGCCGGGGTTATTGGCTTCTATGCTGCAATGAGCAGAAAGTCTGCAGGCGCCAATAAGACCTTACTTGAAGAAGCCAGCCATATTAAGTACCCTGCACTCGGTCTCTTTGGAGGCGATGATCCAGTTATCCCTCAGGAAGAGGTGCGCGCGTTTGACGAAGGATTGGATAAGGCAGGAGTAGCACACGAAGTGATCATTTATCCCGGCGCACCACATAGTTTCTTTGATAAACGGGCAACCGATTTTGCTGATGCATCAGCAGATGCCTGGCAACGAGTGCTTGGCTTTATCGAGACGTATACAACAAAATAATCTGGACAGCCGTATGAGTAGTTCATTGCTCTGGCACAGAGCAATGAATAGTTGACGTATGCATATTACCGCATAGTATCCATCTGCCCAATCCAAACCTCATGTGTACTATCCCAGCTCCAACCGGCTTCTGCAAGGTTGATCGCTACTGGCAGGCGTGGCCAACCCGCTGCAATACGTTCTGCTGTCTCAGACCAGCTTCGAATACCACTTAGAGCATCCACTGCCTCGACATTGCATGCTCCTACAGCACAGGCTGCCTGGAGTGTTTCCTCTGGAGTCATATCTCGCAATAGCCCCATCAAGAAACCTGCAATTGTGGTGTCTCCCGATCCAGTTGTACCAACTACCTGTGTTGAGAAACAAGGCGCCCATAATTCGCGATCTGACCATGTCGCTACATCTGCAACTCTAGCGCGTCCCATCTTTTCGAGTGCCGCCACATTCGCTGTACGTAAATACAAACCGCGATCCCCAATTTTTAGGCCGACGATCTTTGCTCCCATATCTAGCAATGTCTGGCCCAATTCCGAGAACATTTCGGATTCCATCTGATCAAGTGGCCTGCTAGTATGTGCTTTAGCTGCATACTGATCAAATAGTGGGCGACGTAGCATCAATAAGATTTCTTCTGCGCTAGGGAGGAAAACATCTACGTAAGGTAGTGTTGCACTCAGGATAGTATACCAATCAGCCCGACCCGCAGTGCTATTTGGGTCAGGCATTGAAAGATCAAGTGCAGTCGTAATGCCCATCGCTTTGACCCTCTGGAAGATCATT
>JBKPBA010000079.1:0-7933 GCA_046726675.1 Chloroflexota bacterium | reverse complement strand
CGCGGTGATCAACCCGGCAACCGGCCAGATCTCTATTTACAACCCGCTCGTCATTGACGAGGGAACCAAGCCCGCGGCAACTCCAGTTGTACCACAACTTCCAGCCAATGGCATCGTGGCTCTATGGTTCGGATCGAACGGCAACACCCTGACCCTGCGGGATATGCACGGCAGTCTGCATCAGGGCAGATGTGTGAACGGAGTCAGAGGCTCCATCTTTGGCCAATTCTCTTACTGTAATGCCCCGGCCTTCTTCCAGGCAGCCAATCAGGCGATACAGACAGGCAAACTCGTTCCTCCCGCGCTCAGCATAGGACAAGACGGCCACACCTGCCCCACGACACGAGACTTTTCAATTGTTGATCAAGACCAGAGCGACAATGTGACGACTACCTATCTCATCACAGCTTCCGGCCAGGTCGCACAAAACAACCAGGCCAACACCGCCGCCCTCGGAGGGCAAGTGCAGAAAAATGGCAGTGACGAACGCTTGCTCACGCTCGTGGACAGTGCGCTGGGCTGTACTCCCTGGAAGGCACCTGACCTGGCGGACCCGGGTCAGATGTTACCTGCCTTACCGCTCAACGAACTTCAGGCTGCTGCACAACAGGCGGCTCCCATCGCGCTTGTACCAGCGGGTGATCCTATGGTACTCACCAACAATCAGCCCGATCTTAACAAGCTTAATGCCTATCGCAGAGGTGTCGATCAGTCTCCTGTGCAATCGCTGGCTGCAGCCAGCACGACGACCTATTGCAAGCAGCTTCTCTCGATTGGGCCAGCCCGTATACAGCTTGACATGCAACTAACACAAGGACAACCTTCGCCTGATCCAGCAGCCGCCAATTCGCTCTTCAACTTTCTAGCGCAACGTTTTGTTGCCAGTTACGGAGCAAATGGGTTGAACTGTGTAGGTTTATTGAATACGCCAGACCCTGTAGCAGTCACTACCGATGAAAACGGAGTGGCAATTAGTGCAACTTTTGATGCTGGGAATCCAAACACACAAAACCAGAACACTAACCCGGCAACTGGCACAAATACTACCCCTGCACCGGGTATGCCTACTACTCCGACCGTACCTGCTACAAATTCAACGGTGCTCCCAACCCCAACTACTGGCACAACTCCTACGCCAACTGTACCTGCAGCAAGCCCCACTGTTACGCCAACCGCAGGTGCTGGTGGTTGATATATCTGTAGAGCATGTAGAGAAAGGAAACCAAGATGCAAAAAATGATTCTCCCTGGTGGATGGGACATCGATAACATTCCCCCAATCCCAAATAGGAAGGCCAAACGTATGAAGAAGCGAAACCCTTTGGTAGTCATTTCCAGTGTAGTATTACTTTGCATGGCACTTACTGCCGTATTTTCCTTCGCGTTTTTGAAGTTCAATGCAACGCTTGCCAGCAACGCAATCTACCACAACGGCCAGAGCTATCAGAACCAATCAAGGAATACGGGAAATCGACCTGTTGTCACCATTAAAAGTCTGAATCGAATCTCAGTAATAGGAAGCACAGCCTTCATGGTGGATGGACACGGCAAAACCATCTCTGCTGATCCCAACCCCTACGGTATAGCTATTGCGCCCATTGGCATGCCTGCATCTACCACTCCAGGTTCCCTTAAGCCCGGCGATATCGTGGTGACCAACTTTGGTGCGAATGAGACGGGAACCACCCTTGTTCGTTTCCCCGCTGGAAAAGGTCCCGGCCTGCTCTTCAACACCATGACCAACCCTGGTACAAAAGGTCCGGCGTTCGAGGATTTCAACATCCTGACCGGATCGGATTGGGTGGCGAACTTTTCCGCTAACAATGTCCAGGTGTTCAGACCAAACGGTGCAGTTCTGGCAACCATTACCAACCCTCTCTTCAACAAGCCCTGGGCACAGGCATCTAATCATGGTATGCACAATCCTATAGATGGATCAGTCTCATCGTTCTTCACAACGAACACCGCTAATGCGACCATTGATCGTATTGACGTGATCCCATCCAAGAATGGTACAACATTCCGTGTCTTCCAGATTGGTCAGCTTACTCAGATAAATGGTGGAACGAAGATCAACGTGGCCTGGGTTCCATCACTACAAATAGGTCGGCATCACTACTCGGATGTACTGCTCGCGCTTGACCTGGCTATGAATCGCGTTGCTGCCTATCCAAACAGCACTACCCTCAACACGACAACCATGCGCTCAACTTCCAAAGGCATGACCGTATTTCAGGGCAAACCTTTGAATATGCCGGGTGGTTTGACTGTTAATCCACTAAATGGAGATCTCCTGGTGGTCAACTTGAATGATAACAACCTGGTGGAACTTAACCTGTCGCAGGGCAAAGCTGTAGGTGTACGCCTGCTCGACAATGTACCGGTAGATGCCCAATCAGGCAATGGTTCAGCACTATTCGGCGTTGCTGCTACCAAGGATGCCAGAGGAAACCTCAAAGTCTTTTTTACAGACGACAATATGAATACCTTGAACCTGTTGAGTATCTAGCCTGGTTTAAATTGGTCGATCCAGGCATCTCAAAAAACGAAAGGTAACTTTTGTGGTTACCTTTCGTTTTTCTCTAAACATTAGATATGAAATAGCACGTTCAACTACTCAGCACCACTTTCCCCACAAACGCTCACAGAAATTCTAGACACTCCCCAAAATAGGTCACCTGGCCTATATTATACTGGCCACATGACTGATGTATTGCACCTCCCACCTCTTTTATACTTAGGCTATAGGAACTTAGTATAGTAGTTTTTACTGTTTCGATTCATTTATCAAGAATAGTTACATATAATCTAATATGCTATCTCATGACGATGCATTTACAAGCAGGTTTCTATTCTTTAGAATTACAAAGAAATTTATGTAAGAAACATATCAATACTTTCTTCCTATGATATACTATACATTATATTTTGCACTTGATCCTTCGCTGCAATTCTGGATGTTTAGCATGCAGAAGTTACCTAACGAGTGGCTTGCAAGGATGCGTTAGGTAACTATCCCGAGGAGTTTACTATACGCAGAGATCATGAGGGGGACATATGCGTATTCCATCGGTATACGGTGACCACTTGCTCTTGCTTAATACAGCAGGTAAGAATCTTTCCTCGATAAAGGTTGACTCTGAAGCCTGGTACACCTGGCTTGCAAAAGAGCAGAACAAGTCATTTTCCTTTAGGAATGATTTGGGCACCTTTACTGCTCGACGTGAGCGACAGCGCAAAGGCTGGTATTGGTATGCCTATCGGAGAAGCAAGGGAAAGCTCCACAAAGTCTATCTCGGCAGGACGGAAGAGTTGACGCTCGAACGGCTGAAAGCCGTAGCGGCAGCATTGTCCGGACAGGGCAATCTTGGTGATGCTCCAAAAGCAAGTGAGCCTGGTGAGCATGCTCCTCAAATGCAAGCAAGCTCTAGCGTTGATGAGGATCGTTACCTCCAGAGGCAGAATCCCTCTACTGCGTATCCGGCGCGACCTGAACAAGCACTCGGCAGTTCGAGCGCATATTACTACAACCTTCCGATCCAACCTACTCCACTAATTGGACGCGAACAGGAGGTAGAGACGACCCGTGCTCTCCTACAGCGCTCTCAGGTGCGCATTCTGACCCTCACCGGGCCTGGTGGCGTTGGCAAGACCCGTTTGGGCTTGCAAATAGCAACCGACATGCAGGATGATTTCAAGGATGGAATCTGTTTCGTTCCGCTTGCCTCTGTCAGTGATGCTGATCTAGTCATTCCCATCATTGCTCAGGTGCTCGGACTCACGGATGCCGGGGATCAGCCTCTGTCCGAGCGCCAGAAAGTCTATCTCCACGAAAAGCACATGCTGTTGCTGCTCGACAACTTTGAGCAGGTAGTGACGGCAGCCCCTGAGCTTTCGGAACTTATAGCGTTCTGCCCCGGTTTGAAGATTTTGGTGACGAGCCGCTCGGTATTACATATTCGCGGTGAACACGAATTCCCGGTGCCACCGCTCGCACTACCTGATACAAAGCATCTGCCTGAGAGCGAAGCCCTGGCGCAGTATCCAGCAGTAGCGCTCTTCATCCAGTGTGCGCAGAACGTCAAGCATGATTTCCAGTTCACGAACGCCAACGCACCCATCATAGCAGAGATTTGCGCGCGCCTGGACGGGTTACCACTGGCAATCGAATTGGCAGCAGCTCGCCTCAAACTGCTACCGCCACGGGCATTGCTAGCACGACTAGAGAAACGGCTACAGGTATTGACCAGTGAGACACGCGATGTGCCTGCTCGGCAGCAAACGTTGCGCAATACCATCGCATGGAGTTATGATCTGCTGAATACCCAGGAGCAGCGGCTCTTCCGGCGGCTCTCCGTCTTCGTGGGCAGTTACAGGCTAGAAGCGGTGGAGGCGCTCTGCTCCGCTTTTGGCGACGTGACAGCACCTATATTAGACGCGGTGGCCTCCCTGGTGGACAAGAATCTCCTCATGCAGATCGAGCAAGAGGGCGATGAGCCTCGCCTGCTGCAGCTCGATACAATCCGTGAATTTGGCCTTGAGTACCTGGCCGCGAGCGGGGAGTTGGAAATCGCCCGGCAGGCTCACGCTCAGTACTATTTAGCGCTAGCAGAAGAGGCGGAGCCAGAACTGTTTGATAGCAGGCAGGCAATATGGCTGAATCGGCTGGAGCAGAAACATGATAATTTTCGGGCGGCCTTGCTCTGGTTGTTGGAGCAGAAAGAGATAGAAGCAGCCCTGCGACTAGGGAGCGCGCTGAGAAGGCTCTGGTTTATTCGTGGCTATCTGAGCGAGGGGAGGTATTGGCTGGAGCGGGCACTCATGGAGAGCGAGGGAGTGGCAGCATCGGTACGGGCGAAAGCGCTCAATGCTGCAGGACAGCTTAGCGGCTTGCAGGGTGACTTTTCCCGAGCAGAGCTCTTATGCCGGGAGAGCCTCGCTCTGTTGCGAACCTCAGGAAACACTCGCCTCATGGTGCACTCTCTGTGGATGCTGGGACGGCTGGCCACAGAAAGGTGCGACTTTGCAGCAGCACACATGCTGGGAGAAGAAGCCCTGGCGTTATCAGGCAGGGCTGAAGACAAATGGAGCGTCGCTCTTTCGCTCCACCGTTTGGGGTCCACGGCTTTTTACCAGGGTGAGTACGACAAGGCCCGCTCACTGCTGCAGGAAAGCCTGGCACTCTTCAAAGAGAGCGAGGATGTCTATTTCGCTGTCGAGTTGCTCCGGGGCCTGGCGGATGTATTCATTTCCCAGGGCGAGAATGCGAGCGCGCATACCCTCATCGAGGAGAGCCTCACGCTTTCAAGAGAGTTAGGCTTCAAGTGGAATATCGCCTGGTCGCTTAGTACTTCAGGGCAAATAGCCCTCTATCAGGGAGATGTTGCTACAGCACATTCCTTGCTAGAAGAGAGCCTGGCGCTACATAAGGAAGTTGGCGACTTGCAGGGCATTGAGAGATCATACTCCTTTCTAGCAAGGGTGGCCGCTTTGGAGAATGATCTCACAACGGCACGCGCTCTCTACGAGGAGAGCCTGGCAATCGCCAGGAAATTGGGCAACAGGTGGTTCATCGCCTTGTATCTTGAGGGATTGGGGGAGGTGGTCGTGGACCAGGGAGAGCCAGCCTGGTCAGTCCGGCTCTGGGGTGCGGCAGATACTCTGCGCAAAGCCATTGGGGCACCCATGCCACCCGTTGAGCGTGTCAGGTACGAAAGCGAACTCTCGACTGAACGCGCTCAACTCGGCCAGGAGGCCTTTGCCAGGACATGGACGCAGGGACAAAACATGACGCCAGAGCAAGCCCTGGCAGCACAAGGTCCCGCAGCCACCGTGAAGCAAGCGAGTACGGTCTCACAATCGAAGACCACAGATACATCGTCATCCACTCTTCCTGCTGGACTCACGAAACGAGAAGCTGAGGTACTACGTTTGATTGCGAGGGGACTGACAAACGCCCAGATTGCCGAACAGCTCGTTATTAGTCCCGTCACCGTCAACTCCTACCTACGTTCCATTTACAGCAAATTAGAAGTATCCTCACGTACTGCCGCCATGCGTTATGCCATTGATCACAACCTTATTTGAAGAAGGTGCACTTTTTTGAGTATCCCACTGAATTATGCTCTATACATCTTAAGAACCGTCTAGTCAATTCTAACGGGTACCTCCCAGAAAACTCTCCACTGAATTACCTTGTTTTTGACGATGTGTTTCTACACACAAGATGATACATTAACACATGTTATGGTACATTCTGAAGTGTATTTGAGCTTCCATTTTACTCTAGAGATAATCTGTCGCTCAAATAGAGAACCAGTGAGGCCAGGCAAAGATGGCACCTGGATTTATGATGCTTAATATATTGAGCAGTTATTGTGGGGGAAAAATTGTAGTTGATTTTGATGACTTAGCGAGTAGATGAACATACGACGCCTGGCCTATTAGACCTATCCACTCTTTCTATTCTCGATCACTGGCTACAATTGTCCAGCTCCCACTAAATTTGCCGCATGACCAGCATCTTCGACGAAGTGCATTCAATTAATGGCTTTTTGAAAAATTGTGATGATTTTTTAATACAATTCCTGTCGGCTGTGATGAGATTGTGAGATCAATAAACTAAAGTTCATCATATTGAATTGTTAATATTAATTGATCCTACCTCTCTCAGGTGAGCAGCTTTATGGAAGAATAATCTGTATCCAAGTTAATATAACTTTGCTCACCTGAGCGAAATGGATTTACTTGATACTCGCAGCAATACTCTCACATTCAGCATAATCAAAATGGAACTTGCTCGTGCGTGAATAGCTGCCGGGTGTACGACACAAAAATGCAACAATCTGCGCTCAGCCTGGGGGAGGAACGCAGGGACTCGCGAGATCTTTGGAATGTGATGAGATGTCGATCACGAAGAGCTTCTCTCAGCGCTGGCCTCTGAGGAGCAACGGAACCAAAACCCACGTTACGCTACGAAACGCCTTCTCAGGCTAATCTGAGGAGGAAAGGATTAGCAGTTCGTGAGGCACAAAATAGGCTGAAATGGCACGTTTTTTACATCTTTTCAACGAAAAATAGCTATTTCTCGGTCTTAGTGAGCTGTTCCATACCAATGATCCCCGAGCCTCTAGAATACTAGGACTCTCAACCATTTAGTGGAGAAGGAAATAATATGCAAGCTCTGATCTTAGCGGGGGGGGCCGGAACTCGCCTCCGCTCAGTACTGACAGGACTTAACAAGCCCATGGCCCCAGTAGCTGGTAGACCTTTCCTGGAGTACCTGCTCCTGCAGCTTAAGAAGCACGAGATTGACGAAGTCACTCTGTGCGTCGGCTATAAGGGAAGTAAAAAGATAAAAATATCCAGGAGCGTGTGATATACTCCAAACCACTACAGGTTGGAGGGAACGTATGGAAGTGACAGACGAGCTGAAGAGCTTATTGATCGACACTGCCAAGCAACTCAAGGGCAGTGCCCGCCGTCAATTTATGGCGCGCACGGTCAAAACACTCGGCCCTGGGGGCGCAAGCAGAGCCGAACGCGAATTCGGCTGGAATCGCAAGACCATTCGCAAAGGAACCCACGAAGTCGACAGCGGCCTCACGTGTCTGGATGCCTTTGGGGCCCGCGGCCGCAAACGAGCCGAAGACCACTTGCCCCTCCTGCTGAAGGATATCCGAGCCATCGTCGATGGGCAAAGCCAAACGGACCCACAATTTAAGACGAGCCGGCTCTACACGCGCTTGACGGCCGCCGAGGTGCGTCGTCAACTGATCGCCAAGTGCGGCTACGCAGACGAGGAGTTGCCCACCGCCACCACGATTGGCACCAAGCTCAATCAGTTGGGCTCTTACCCTACCAAAGTGGCCAAAAGCAAGCCCAAAAAAAGCTGGCGGCCACCGATGCCATCTTCGAGCAGCTAAACCGGGTCA
>JBKPBA010000078.1:0-5579 GCA_046726675.1 Chloroflexota bacterium | reverse complement strand
CTGTTCATCCAGGAGATTTCTGATGGACACAGAGGGCAGAAAGGTGCCAAGCGGAAACGTGATACCGATCCACTCGGTCCCCTCGGCCTGGGTGACAGGAGTCGCTTTGGTCAATGGTCCCTCCACGGAGACTGTGACCCTCCCATTCTGTCTCATAAAGAGCAGATGCCAACGGTGAGAGGCTGGGCAAACAGGAGCATAATTGCTCCCAGCTCGACCACGCCAGACCGCTTCGACATACGGGGAGTCTGACCCTCTTTCCTCAAAGAGAAAGCTCATGCTTCCGCCTCCAATAGATCAGATGTGTACAACATTCCACCTTGTTTCTTTGTGAACCAGGCTCAGGGAGTGAGCGAAGGAATGCAGCTTCGTTGGCCTTTGATGACACGTTGAAGCCATTCCTGGTAAAGCGTCAATTCGCACGAGAGAGTGACAATGGCTCACTGATCATTCTATTCCTTGTGGCAAGAGGCAAAACGGAAAAAGAAAAGCATCGCCTACGCGCGGCGGATGGGCGCAAAGGTTGCGATGGGGTCTAAGGTCAAGAAGTCGACCAGTATCTTGTTGCAGAGGTCTGGTTTCTCCACGAGAAGGCCGTGCGAGGTACCGGGGACGACTGCCAACTCCCCATCAGGCATGGCTCGGTAGAAGTCAATGGCATGCTCAAGGGGGACTTCGTCATCGTCACTCACCATTACAAGTGTTCGGCAACGGATGCTCTTCAGGTCATCCTTCGTAAGTGTGGGGCCGAGAGCATGCATCTGGTCAAGTTTCTTCTGCACGACCCTGTAATGCTCCTTCCCGTCAGGGGAGACCTCCCCGTAACTGATGATGAGGAAGTCTGGCGTTTCCAGCCCGGGCTCAATCGCGCTCGCAATCCAACCACTGTGATGGAAGGGACCGGCAGCACAGATCAATCGCTGAACCAGATCAGGCCGTTTGTGAGCAACGAGCAGGGCAACAACGGCTCCATCGCTCACCCCCAGTAACCGCGCTGGGCCGCCAACCACCTGTTCGAGGAAATGGATCGTATCCTCAGCCATCAGTTCATAGCTGTAAGGGCCTTCCGCATCTGGCGTGTGGCCGTGACCACGCCGTTCCGGCAGGAAGACGCGGAAATAGGAGGCCAGCGCCGGCAGATTTGGTTCAAACGCCCGCGAATCGACCCCAACCCCGCCTGGATGGAGCAGAACCAGGGGCTCACCTGTGCCTTGCTCGTCGTACCATGTATGAATTCCATTCAACTCAACATAGTTTGCCATAAAGTTTCCTTTCGTGTCGATGAGATGCAGAGAGGACAGTAGTGGAACACCTCTCTCAGAATCAGTTTCTCAATGGGAAGCACAACGCAGAAGCGTCTTGACACAACTACCAATTTCTGCTTAATGCGAAGGAGGGTGAGGGGTCTGCGAGACCGACATCGGGCCGTCCTGCAGAACTCTCGTCTTTCAGCCTTCTCCTCCCACACTCGCATCACGTCGTTTCTGGCATAGGTGCGTTGAGAAATGCGGTGATCATCGAGACCAGCCACTCGGCGCGGTCAACGAGCGTCACATGCGTCGTGCCAGGGAGCACGGCAAGCTGGGAACGCGGCAGACCGACGAGATCGCCGACTACTCCACCGCCGAGCAGGCGAAACATCTCCACCACGTGTTCGGGTCGCACGATATCGGAATCCCCAATGATGAGCAGCGTGGGTGCTTTGATCGAGGCAATGTCCTCGCGCGGCCAGCCGAGGGTCGCGCGGTCGAGATCCGCTATTTTCGCAACCAGCCGATGCCACTGCTCCGGGTGCGGCGCGATGCTGGCGTATGCCTGCTGAAACGCAGAGCCATCCAGGTCTTCGGGATTCATGGCCTCGCCCGACGCCAGGAGTTCGGGGTAGAGGCCATCGCGCTTGTAACTGGTCCCCCCGGCCCAGACGAGTTTGCGCACCATGGCGGGAGAGCGCAGAGCAATTTCCAGGGTGACTGCGCCCCCCGAGCTATAGCCGAAGAAATCAGCCTGCTCAATCCCAAGATGACGCAGGAGCGCGGTAGTGTCCTGCGCCCATTGCTCGAGACTGAATGGGCGATCGATATCGGCTGTGTGCCCATGTCCCTGCTGCTCGACAGCGATAATTCGCCGCGTCGAGGAAAGCTTCGGGAGCACCTTGCCGAACGAGGTGCCGATGGTCGAGAGATTGCCGTGCAGCAGCACCAGCGGCCGACCGCTGCCGTGTATTTCGTAGTACATCTCCAGACCATTCACGGGATTATAGCCGCTTTCCACGGGCATGACAGGATGATTCTGCGATGTCATGTCTATTCCTACTCTTTCTGATATTCCTTGATTCGCATGTGCCGTCGTCACTTCTTCTTTAGCCTCGGGGCATCGAGAAACCCAGTAATGATCAGAGGCAACTTGTGGCGAGGTAGGATGGTCGTGGATCCAGTTTCAGCCGAGTTCCACTCCTTCAACTCACAGATAAGCTACCGCCTATGCGACTCTTGCTATCCGTTCCTTTGTTTTCCCTCTTTTGCATGCTCACTCTCTTGATTTTCTCACAGAGCGCGAAGGGGCATCACGGAAGACTCGTCCTCTCGACTAATGAGATGAAGATAAACCTTGTTACTCCTTGGCTGGTTGGTAGGTGAGCAGCACAACGCCTGATGGGAATGGCCTGGATCCGAGCAGGCGCAGATTCACGCGCAGCCCCTCAGGAAACAGCTTCTTGCCACTGCCGAGCACAACCGGGTACACAAGCAGGCTATATTCGTCAATCAGATCGTGTTCGGCCAAGGTATGAACCAGCACGCTGCTGCCATCGATGACGATGTTCTTGCCGGGCTGTGCTTTCAAGGTGCGTACTTCCTCGACCACATTGCTGCGAATCAAGGTTGAGTTACGCCAGGCCGAGGCCGTTGTCAGGGTGGTGGAAACCACGTACTTCGGCATGGTGTTCATGAGATCGCCAAAAGGGTCACCGGCTGGCATGGGTTCAAATGCCCCGCCGTGGATCTGCCAGGTTTTGCGCCCCAGCAGCAGCGCGTCACTTTGGCTCATGGCCTCAAAGAAGTGCGCGCCAATGTCATCGTGCCAGAACGGCCCTGTCCACCCGCCGTGGGTAAAGCCGCCCTCGGTATCTTCTTCTGCGCCACCAGGCGCTTGCATGACATTGTCCAATGACACAAACTCGGACACAATGACTTTTCTCATAGGGTTTTGCCTCTCTTTCATACTCACTAGGCTGCTTGCGCGGCTCAACAGGATCAACCGTCCAGGATCTTATCCTCGTTGTGCATCGGTTCGCTCCGGTCGAGCGAGAGCAGCGTCAAGCTCAAACGAATCTTTGCATGCTCATGCAACGAGCTGCTCGTCCTTCTACCAGAAGCATACTCTGTTATTGGACTTGTGAAAAGAGCCATTTTTCGCTATACTTAAGAGGCCATTAAGCATGGTTCTAGATCGTACAGAAGTTTGCAGGTGGAAAGAGACACATATGTCTAAACGGGCAACACCTCTCAAGAAGCCGGAGATCATGCTCGATCAGAGCGCATCGGCTCCCCTGTACAGGCAGCTGTACGAGCGGCTGCGCGGCTCTATTCTGGCAGGACACCTCGAGGCTGGGACACGCCTCCCCTCGACACGGGTCCTGGCCAGTTCATTGGGCGTCTCACGCACTACCACCGCTCTCGCCTACGAGCAGTTGTTGTTGGAAGGTTATATCGAGAGCAGGGTGGGAGACGGCACGTGGGTGGCACGTCTGCACCCAGAGCAGGTGTTTCAGAGGAGAAGGAACGCGTACGGTCAGGACGTAACCGATCCCTCGGGGACGCCTTCAGCCGCGCTTGGGAGGCGCAGCCAAGTGCTCAGCGACATGCCGTATCCAGAAGCATTCTACGCTACTCATGCGAGTCGCGGAACGAGCCTGTTCCTCGTAGGTCAGCCAGATATGACCTCCTTTCCCTATGAGATCTGGGCCAGACTGCTGGCAAGACATGCTCGCCAGTCACTGCAAGCCGTCTCATTTTACCAGCAGGTGCAAGGCTACGCCCCTCTGCGCCAGGCCATCGCCACACACATCGCTCTGACGCGCGGCGTCCACTGCTCACCTGAACAGATCATCCTCACCAGCGGAGCGCAGGGTGCCCTGGATCTGGTGGCACGCGTGTTGCTTGATCCAGGAGATCCGGCCTGGGTCGAAGATCCCGGGTATTCGGGAGCGCGCGGGGCACTACTGGCCGCCGGAGCAAGACTCGTAATGGTGCCAGTTGATGAGGAGGGTCTCAATGTCGATGCGGGGCGACAGCTCTGTCCAGAGGCACGATTGGCCATCGTCACTCCCTCGCATCAGTTCCCAACCGGAGTGACGATGAACCTGAGCCGGCGGCTGGCGTTGCTCGAATGGAGCAGAGAGGCACACGCCTGGATCGTCGAGGACGACTACGATAGCGAGTATCGCTTCAGTGGGCGGCCTTTAGAAGCTCTGCACGGCCTGGATCGCGCCGGGCGCGTGCTGTATATCGGGACCTTTAGCAAGGTGCTCTTTCCCTCCTTGCGCCTGGGCTACCTGGTCGCTCCTCCTGAGTTGCTCAAGGGCTTGATCGCGACGCATCGCCTCATCGCCATACATCTCCCGCTGCTGGAACAAATGGCCCTGGCCGATTTTATGGCCGAGGGGTATTTCGCGCGGCACTTACGGAGAATGCACCAGCTCTACCGAGAACGCCGCGATGCCCTGGTAGACGCACTGACGCAGGAACTGGGCAAGAGACTGGATGTCAGCGTGCCAGAAGCGGGTATGCACCTGGTCGTCTGGCTTCCTTCAGGGATGAGCGCCCAGGCAGCCGCCCAGCGGGCAGCAGCCTCTGGCCTGCACATCCTCCCCATCTCACACTTCAGCCTGCGAACACTCCAACGCGATGGGTTGGTGTTAGGTTTTGCGAGCGCCTCCCCGCAAGAGCTGCGTGCGGGTGTACACACGCTGGCGCTCGCGCTCCAGGCACACTAATCACAGCCATCAGAAGGGTGAGAGAGAGCCGCATCCTCTGTGGAAGAAAGCGATCTGAACTCCTACATAGCAAACACAGATAGCTTGTGAGTCACTCGCTAGTGAATTGTCATTTTATCAATGTCATCAGCAAGTGCATAGAGACCACTGTTCAGGCTGAGATTCTGGCGAGAGCTTGCCACTTGTACTGGCTACTCGGGATATTTGTTCCAAAAATAAGCGTCAATGATAGCTCTACTCATTCTTTTTCTCACAAGACTGAGCCCGAGTCCGGAACTTTATTCTTCGAACTAAAGTTTAATGAATACTGCGAGGCTTTACAGTCCGCAGCTTTATTTCGCCCGAAGAATCCTTTTATGCATATAAAAAGATGGTTCTGAGTCCACCACTTTATTCTTGCTGAACAGTTGATTTTAGACGTTAAATAAAGTTGTACACCGAAAGTGCTGGCGATCACTGATTATCTGTGGTGGTCGCCAGTTGCCTTTCTCTCAATGCCGTTGGATATGGAAGTTGTCATTGAAGAGCATCGCGGTGCTATCGCTCTAACAGCATCTCGAGTTCGATCTCATCAGGGAAGGGAAGC
>JBKPBA010000077.1:0-9665 GCA_046726675.1 Chloroflexota bacterium | reverse complement strand
CAATGCCTCTACCAGCGCATGACCAAGTGCCTCTGAGAGGTAGCGGTCCGCGCGCAGGGCGGTCACACTCACATCGAGGCTGCGCGGGAGCGCCCCTGCCTGTGGAATCGCGCCCGACACGTCTCCATACACCGGTGGCGGAGGGTCGAGCTTGCGCTGGATGCCGTCCAGCCCTGCCAATAGGACTGCTGCCACAGCCAGGTAGGGGTTGGCCGAAGCATCTGCACCCCGGACCTCCAGCCTCGTCTGCGTCCCCCGCGCGGACGGGACGCGGACAAACACGGTCCGGTTATCGAAGCCCCAGGTGGCCGCGAGCGGCACGAAACTATTGGGAACCAGGCGCTTGTAGGTGTTGATGGTTGGGGCCAGGATGGCCATCAATGCCGGAGCGTGGGCAAGCACCCCGGCGAGAAAGAATCGCGCGAGCGGGCTGATGCCCTCTTCGGCATCGGCCTGGTCGAAGGCGTTGCGCTCCTGCTCATCGTTCAGGCTCACATGCAGGTGGAGGCCTGAGCCCGCCTCATTGGCGAGCGGCTTGCCCATGAAGGTCGCCAGCAGTCCACCTCTAGCCGCGACCTCTTTGACCATCGTCTTGAAGCGGAAAGCCCGGTCTGCCGCATCAAGGGCCTCGTGATGCAGGAGGTTGATCTCGAACTGGCCCGGGCTGAACTCGGTGCTCGCAGCAAGTGCCTGCAATCCTAAGTCTCCCGCTGTCTCCAGTAGCGTACGCACCACGCCCGCAGGATCACTCAGGCACCCGGTCGTGTAGACCATGGCGGGCTGAGTGAAGGAGGGTTGCAAGTTTCCATGCTCATCGCGCTGCAGCAGGAAGAACTCCAGTTCGGGACCCACGATCGGCACCATCCTCCTAGCACGGTAGCAGGCGATAACTCGCTCGAGCAGGGCACGCGGTGAGTACTGGTGCATCGGGCTGCCCTCGGCAATATCTCCGATGCACCAGGCAGTGTCCTGCTCCCAGGGGAGCCTCGTGAGCGTCTCCATCCTCGCGACGACCCGCATATCGGGATAGCCAGCAGTGAGGCCAAAGGCGGAGCCAGGTATATCGAGCGCATGACTCGCCAGGTCCAGCGCGAAGATCGCGGCCGCGAAATCACTACCCTGCGCGGATGCGAACACCTCCAGGGGCAGATCCTTGCAGCGACACACCCCGTGCTGATCGCTCAAACACAGGCGCACAACGCCAATACCCGTACACTGCGGGTCTTCTAAAGATTTCAAGGGTCGTGTGGAGGAATTAACATGGACCATCATGAGAGCTCCTCCCTTTGGAGAGCACTCTCGCTCACTCCCGGGAGTGTGTCCGCAGATGTGTTGCAGGTGTGTCTACCAACAAGTCGTTCCACAGCACGTTGCACCGCTTCGACCAGCGCCACGATGTCCTCTTCAGTGGTCATGGCGTGCAGCACACACGCCCGCAGGACAAAGCGCTCCCGCAGCGTGGTCCCTGACAGGAACGCCTCTCCCTCAAGCTGAACCTCCCGCATGACGGCCTTGTTCAAGGCATCCAATGCGGCGTCATCCTCGCGTAGGTGCTGAGGAACTGCGCGAAAACACACGGTGGAGAGTTCCACGGGAGCCATGCGCTCGAGATCTGGCGTTTCGTCAATCCGTTCAGCCAGCTGCCTCGCCAGGGAATTGTGTCGGCTGACCAGTGCCACCAGGCCAGCGCGACCGGCAGACATGAGCGCCATCCAGAGCTTGAGGGCACCGAACCCCCGGGAGAGTTGCATGCTATAGTCGGTAAAGCGGACCTCCCCGAGCGTTTCGCGCAGATAGTCGGGCGGGGGAACCGCGAAGGTCGCCACGAGCTGCTCCCTGTTCCGCACCAGGGCGCAGCCACACTCATAGGGAATCGAGAGCCACTTGTGCGGATCAAGGGTCAAGGAGTCTGCGCGTTCCATGCCGCAGTACCTGGAAGCGATGCGCGGGTCGAGTCGGCCAAAGGCTCCATAGGAACCGTCGACGTGCAACCAGAGCCCCTCTCGCTCGCAAAAGTCCGCAATGGCATCAAGCGGGTCGATGGCTCCCGTGTTGGTGGTTCCGGCAGTGGCGACCACGCAAAACGGCTGCAGGCCCTCCTCGCGGTCGCCCCGTACGGTAGCCTGTAATGCCGCCAAGTCAAGGTGAAAGTCGTCGGTGCTGGCGATACTGCGCAGGTGGTGCTGGCCGAGACCCAGCACCTCGACGGCCCCGGCAACACAGTGGTGCGTTTGCTCCGAGGCGTACAGCACGAGCGGGGTAGGATAGCGTTGCAGCCCCTCGGCGCGTGGGTTCCAACCGGCTGCCGTAGCAGCGGCGTTGCGGGCCGCCATGAGGCAGACCAGCGTGGCCTGCGTGCCGCCGCTCAGGAGCAATCCCGCGCTTCCCTCAGTAGGGAAGCCGACCAGTTCCTTGAGCCAGCGCAGCACGGCGAGTTCCAGGTAGGTAGCCGATTGATCTCCCCCGATGCAGTTGGGGTTGAGTGCGGATGCCAGCAGGGAACCGAGGACGGCCATCGGGTCAGGGCCGCCCGCGATCCAGCCGAAGCCGCGTGGGTGCCCGGTGCCAAAGGTGGGGTGGGGCTGTATGCGTTCCTCGAAGAACGCAACGATCTCCTCGGCTGCCACCCCGTTTTCTGGCAGAGACACCAGCTCAAGCGCCTGCCTGGCCTCTGCTGAGACGGGGCGGTAGGGTGAACGGAGCCGCACCTGGTACAGATGCCGCGCCACCAGGTCGATGAGGGCATAGCCCAGGTGACGAAATTCCTCCTGACCCAGCATGGGGGGAAAGGTCAGCTCGATTGGGGTGGGGTCTTGCGTGAGTGATGTGCTGATCATCTCTTCTGTTCCTTCCTAGACAAGAGCAAAACGCTTCCTGTGCTCAGCAGAGCGTCCCAATATGGCACGTGACGCCTCCCTCACGATCCGGGGCAAGACGCATCTGGTCCCCGGTGTTTTGTTCGATCAAGGGAACGCTGGGAATACTCCGGAGGACATAGCGGTGGAGTATGCGGCGATAGCAGCGAAGCGGAATGAGCAAGCTTTCACACGGAGACAGCGAAATTGCCACGCGTTGGCCTTCGTCCTCCCACACAGTCGGCCAGGAGAGCTGTACAATCGCTTGCAGGCAGGTCCCGAAACCAAGGGGCAGGAAAGGGCTGACCATCCCCCTCAGCAGGCCAAATGCTTGCTCGGCGATGCAGCCCGGCGGATTGAGCGTAGCCTGGTGCGCCGCCTTGCGCGAAAGCCCCAGATGTGCTGCCAGAGCGAACCGCTCTGCCCGCTCGAGCAGACGGTCGCCGATACTGGTGACCAGGACTAGTCGACCTCCAAGGAGCAGGGAGACCGTCTTCTGCACATGTACGCCTCCTGGGAGGAAAGCCTGTTTTTCCCTTGCACGCAGAGTTGCCGGATGGGGACCAAAGAGATACTCAGCTATGTCCAGCCCTTCATCCCGGAAGAGCTTCGCGAGCAGGAGCAAGCTGTCTGCCTGGAGCGTCGCGATTCCAAGCGCTGACTCCCGCTCGCTGAGCCTGATCTGGAGTCCTGCGCGCTCTGTGAGCCGGAGTGTCTCTCCAAGCGGGGGAAGTAGGTTCGCGATGCGGTGCTGAATTTCCTGGTGATAGCCCAGCATTGCGTCCGAATCTTGCTCCAGGTGGGCCGGGTCAACTTGCAACGGCTCGGTCCGAGTCGTCAGTAGAGTTGCCATGTGTTGGTGTCCTTTCCTCTTAACGCGGTCAGTGATTCTTCATCCGACAGGGTCAGCGCCAGCACCGCCCAGCCTTTCTGCGGCTGAGTGACTGTGCGCTGATGGATCCCGGTTCCAGCGTGGTAGATGTGGATCGACCCATCTGTACTGCCCGAGACAATGCTGCTATCAGGCGACCAAGCCAGAGCCTGAATAGTTCCGCCAACGCGCTTGTAGAGGCCAGCCTGGTGACCGTAGTAGGTCACCCACGGCTCGTTTGTCAGCGCATCAAGAACGACCACGGTGCTGCTTGTACCGGGAATCACCAGAAACCGACCATCTGGCGAGAGGATAGCTGTCTTGCCGCTGCGCGTGCTTTCAGGGATAATCGTTATACCGATGGATGTCATCTGTTCCTCCTGTCGAGCTGCCTTATTGGCGGAAATAGTGCGTACATCAACGCGCTTGCGCAAGCGGTTCCCCTGCTAGGCAATGTGTGCCAACCCGTCGTACCACCGCCAGAATGGTCTCTACATGTTCCTCGCTGAGGTTATAATGGAGAGCGCACGACCTGATAGCGTATCGCCCATCGGGGAGATTGGTGCCGCCGACGAATGCCTGTTCCCCACCCCGCATGAGCTGCCTGACGATGAGACGGTTCAGCTCGTTCAGCCGCTGTTCATTTCCTCGTAGGGAAGGTGGGCAAAAGCGAAAACAGACTACGGTCAGGTCGGTTTCTGCGAGGAGTTCCAGATCAGCGGCTTCCCGCACGCGCTCCATCATGAACCGAGCCAGCGAGGTGTGGCGCACGATGTGGTCAACCAGCCCCACACGCCCCAACTGCAGGAGCACCCCCAGGAGCTTGGCGGCCAGGAAATGCCGCGTCTGGTAGATCCCCAACTGATCGAAACGCGTCCCCGCGCCGAAGGATTGCTCATCATCTTCCAGGTCCAGGTAGGCCGCGGCAAAGCCAAAGGCTCCTTCGAGCATGTCCTTGCGACGCACGAGTGTGCAACTGCACGTGTTCGACGCCGCCAGCCACTTATGCCCATCCAGGGCGATAGAATCGGCGCGAGCCATCCCGTCGCCATAGAGCGGTGTCAGGCGCGGATCGAGGAAGCCCGGCCAGCCGAACGCGCCATCGATGTGAAGCCAGAGGCCTTGCCGCTCGCTCAGGTCGGCCACCGCAGGAAGCGGATCGACCACGCCGGTGTTGACTGTGCCCGCGCTCGCGACGACGGCAAAAGGCCACAACCCCGCCTCGCGATCCGCTTCGATGGCGGCCTCTAGCGCATTCAGGTCCAGGCGGTATGACTCGTCCGTGGCAATGCGCCGGTAGGCATGCAGACCGAGACCCAGCGTACGCACAGCTTTGGCGACGCAGGAGTGAACCTCGCGCGAGCCGTACAGCGTGAAGCGGGGATGCTTACCCTGTACGCCCTGCTGCACCGTATCCCAGTCGTACAGTGTTCCAGCCCAGTGGAGGGCTGCGGCCAGCCCGTGGAAGTTGGCGAGCGAGCCCCCATTGACGAAGATTCCCCCACTACCCTCCGCTTCCGTTGGAAAGCCAATCAGTTCGTCCAGCCAGCGGATGACCAGCTTCTCGACCTCGGTCGCCGCATGCAGGCCCTTGGCGGCGGTGGGATTCATCACGCTGGCCAGGTAGTCGAGCAGATAGCTGATGGGAGCGGCTGCCGGGTTAACCCAGGGCGAGAACGTCTCAACCTGATTGCCCATGTCGAAGGGCATGATTGATTCAGCAAAGAACGCCAGAATATCTTCGGCGGATATCCCCTGCTCGGGAAGGCGCAGTGTGCGCAGGAACTGCAGGGTCTCCGGCGGTGGAGGGGTGTACACCGGTCGCTGTCCTCTCGTCTCGTAGTAGGCGGCAGCGATTTCCGACGCCATTTGTGCAGTTCTGCGATACACTGTGGGCGACAGTGCCAGCGGCGATGGGAAATCTGTATAGCGCCGGGTGAGCCTGCTTGTATCGATATCGTTATCGTGCGTGGTTGTCATAAATTCAGCCTTTCTAGGTGGTAAGAGCATATGCCATGGTCTCTGCTGGGGCGGACGAGCTCTCTCGAAGCGCAGAAATAACCTGCCTGGCAACGTCAATGGCCACGTTGACCTGCGCCTCAGCGGTTGAGCCACCAAGATGGGGCGTGGCAATGACCAGGGGGTGGGCCAGTAGTTGCTGGAGCACCTCGTCATCACGCACTGGCTCCTGGCTGAAGACATCGAGTGCGACCCCTGCCAGGCGCTTCTCGTGCAGCGCGCCCAGCAGCGCCTCCTCATCGATTAATCCTCCGCGGGCGCAATTGATCAACCGCGCGCCCGGTTTGAGCAGGCACAATTCACGTGCGCCTATCAGACCGCGTGTCCCCTGGAGGCCGCTCGTGAGCGAGGTGTGCAAGCTCACGAAATCAGCCCGTTGCAGCACTTCTTCCAGGCTCAACATGCTGACACCGAGCAGGCTTGCACGCTCCGGCGAGACATACGGATCGAACGCGATCACCTGCATGTCCAATCCCTGGGCGTGTCGCGCCACCTCCCTACCCACCTTGCCCAGGCCGATGATGCCGAGCGTCTTATGGCGCACCTCGACACCCAGAAAACGGCTTTTTTCCCATTTGCCCGCCTTCATGCTGCTGTTGGCCGAGGGGATGTGCCGCGCCAGGGCCAGCAACATGGCGATGGTGTGTTCCGCCGCCGCGATGATGTTGCCCGTCGGCGCATTCACGACCAGGATGCCCTTGCGGGTGGCTGCATCAATATCAATGTTGTCAACGCCGACACCTGCGCGTCCCACGATCTTGAGCCGTTCGGCTGCTGCCAGGATGGGGGCTGTCACCTGCGTTTCGCTGCGCACAATCAGGGCGACGTAGTTTCCGATGCGCGCCAGCAATTGCTCAGGACCCAGGCCGGGCTGGATGTCGATATGCGCTTCTGGCAGCTCTTTATGCAGCAGGTCGATACCCTCCTGCGCTATGCGATCGGCGACGAGTATGCGCAGAGCGCCGGTCTCGCTGCTGTGTGCTGTTTCTGCCACTACTTTGTCCTCTCTAGACTGCTTCAGATTTGCCATGTGGTTTGGCCGACGAACAGTGACGGCGCCTGTCGCGGGCCGTGCGAACAACTGGTCTGACATCCTGGCAGCATTGGCGACCAGCACGGTGGCCAGAAACCAGGCCAGCACCAATCCTATCAAGATGAGGGTTCTATCCGCCGTCATGTGGTCGATGAGCAGACCCACGACGGGCGCACAAACGGCTGTCATGAGCCCTTCCCCAGTGCTCAGGACCAGGCTGACGCGGTTTTCAAGCGCCTGTTCATACGCGAGGTAGCCGCTCCTCATCACGCTCCCGCGTCCGAATGTCAGGTGGCGTTGTGCGAACACTTCCGTGACGATGCCCGGCCTCAATCGCGGCAGCAGGACACCCCATGCGGCTGCCGCCAGCGTATAGGTCCCCAGGGAGAGCGCGAGCCACCAGGGGCCTTGCAGGCGTGGCAGACCGAGCAGCACGATGCTGACTGCTATGAGCGCAAGCGAAAGCCAGGCCAGCCTCCACGCGAGCGTCCGCAGTGGGAGAGGAACGAGCCGGTCAGGTGCCCCAACCAGGCCGCGACTTCTGGTGAGTAACCACGCGCCGGCTGCGAGCGCTGCCAGTTGCCCCGCGAGCAGCCAGGTGAGCTTGTTCAGCTCACCCGTTGCGGCCAGTCCTGCTGCGAAAGGCGTTGGAACGGCATTCCATACGGCTCCTAGCAGGATGGCCGTGCCGGTTGCCAGCAGGGTGGGCACTGCATACCCCCGGCGTACGAGATAGGTTCTCCACCAACCGGTGACGCTTGCCCGGCGTTCCAGTCGGAGCGGGGACCAGCGGGCGGGATCCGCACGTTGATCAAGTAGTGTTCCCGTCATCCCTCTCCAAGAGGGGCGTGGATCGCGCGCAGCAGCGAGCAGATCGAGCAACAGTAGTGGCAGTAAGCAAAGCAGCCCGACCGTCCCAGACCAGTGAGGGTAGCTCCACACGATCACCAGGCCGAAGGTGAGGCTGACGGCGTTTCTGGCGAGCACCGCTCTTTCTCCGACAGCGGCCCAGCTACGCTGTTGTCCCAACCAGAGCGAGCTGAGCAGACCCAGCAGCAACGCCATGCCCAGGAGCGGAAGTGTCCTTGCAACGAGGTCGGGCAGCAAGGGAAAGGCGCTGGCGTGGCCGACCGGTGGTGCCCATATCCCCCATGTCCGCCATCCCATGGCGCTGCCCAGGAAGGCGACTCCCCAGACGATCGCTGGAGGCGCGGAGGGCCTGCGCAGCGCGCTGTTCACCACCCCGCCGAGCAGCGCGCCAACCAGCCAGGCGCTGGCGACACATGCTGTGCGTGTTGCATGCTGGTCCTGGCGCCAGGCCTGCGAAAGCAGGAACATCTGCGCGATGGAGATTCCCGCTGCAGCGAGGATCCAACACCCGTTCAGGATGCGCCCGCGCATCGCGGTGTCAGGCAGGTAAGGGTGCACGATGTGCACTGTCCGGGAAGTGTAAAGCATCTGTTTTTAACTCCTCTGTATTGCCGTTGGTACGGGCAGATAGGTGTGTTGATTCTCGCTCATCACCGGTGAAGCGCTGCCTGATGGCGTGCCACAACCAGGCGCACACATCGTCTCGAAACGCCTCGAGTTCGGCGCGAGGGAGAGCGGCGTAGCGCGCACAGGCGTCCACATGGTACGTGAAGATCCCCATAGACCACTCCAGCGACGTCACGTACTCTGGGTGGAATTGCACGGCGATAAAGACGCGCTGCGGGTCCGCATCTGCAATGGCCTCGATGACACCGTCTGGAGCGGTTCCCACGACGTGCAGGCCCGGCGCAAGATGGCCCATGATCTCTTCTGAGCCGGGCATGCATACGCCGATAAAGTTGTGGTGCTGGCTGAGCACAGCATCCAGGTGATAGCGAGGTGGACGTCGTTCTCCTCGCCCGCGCACCGCCTGCGCCAACCAGCTGCGCTGCCGAATCATGAGCGGATGATGGTGATTGACCAGGTTTCTGTAGATGGGACGCCCCCTGCGATGTGCCAGCAGCGGCGGCATATCTCTTGTCCACCTCTGCTGGAGCTCCTGGTGATCCTGAAACAGCCCCCCTCCACGCGCTACATTCATTACCTGCAGACCGCGACAGATACCGAACGTCGGAAGGAACGTGATCCATGCAATGAGCGCGGCCAGCACTTGCAAGATATCCGGCCAGAGGTCGGGGCCTTGCAGTTGGGGATGGGGTGCTTGCGCATACAGGCGCGAATCGAGATCGCCGCCACCGGGCAAGAGCAGCCCGTCGAGAGTGAGTATCACGGGCCAGAGCGCATCGAACACTGACCGGAGGGCGTCGGGATCGGCTAGGATCTCAAACGTATCCAGACCGCGAATGACCGGAATGCTTGCAATGCCGAGGGGGAAACCTCCGACCTCAAAAACAGCATCGGTGATGGGCTGATCGAGCCCGTACACCTGCCAGGCCCCGTCCCGCAAGATCCCACTTGAGGCGAACAGGCCAATGCGCGGTCTGTTGCAGGGAGCGGCAGGGAGCACTGCCTCTGACAGGTGTTGTGCTACGCAGACTGCGATGCGTGTGCATAGCGATTGCTCCAATTCCTCTCGTTTTGTTTGATTCATAGATACCTCTCAAGTAAAGGCCACTCAACACTGCAGCGCGGTCCCATGAGACAGCTTCCCTCACGCTTGACGGACTGCTTGAGGGCCATCGGCTCCTCAGCGCTGCAGCTCTCGCCGCGGGTGCATTACGCTTAGAAAAATCAAGGCCGCGATGGAGGCCATGAACGTTCTTTCACGGGATACCCCTGTGCAATACGGACGACTAGCTCAAGAGCAGAGCATAGGGGGATAGCTAATCTGTGTTGAAAAAGTCGAAGGTGGGGGCAATATCTCCACCTTGCGCTTTATGTTATGGATGTGTAGTGC
>JBKPBA010000076.1:0-7901 GCA_046726675.1 Chloroflexota bacterium | reverse complement strand
GGCACTACACTGTACTTCTGCTGCGATGGCGTCGACGCGCATCCCATCCCAACTGTGCACCACCATGCGCGCTCGCACGATCCAATCGGCGGGGCCATGCCGACTGGTGGCTAATTTGCGGAGTTGCCGTTCTTCCTTCTCTTCCTGAGCGGCTCTCGCTCGTAGAATCTGTGGCATCCCTCTTCTCCTCCTCTTCTCACTTTCCTCCTTTTATTCTACCACATTTAAGGAACAGAGCACTATGCTGCGCCACCGGGCTGCCATAGGCAGCACCGTGCCGACCCGCTTGCTATACTCCTCGCGCTCGTTTGAGGACATCATCTACCGCGAGGAACTCACGCGCCTGGACGAGGCAGACCAGATGCTGGAGGTGGTGCATACCTTGACCCGTTCACACCCGCCTGGCTGGACGGGCTATGCCCGCCGCATCGATTCCGAGATGCTACGTGAGGTGGCCTGGCCGGCAGATCAGCATCCCCTGACATTCATCTGCGGCCCCACCCCGTTCGTGGAAACGGCCGCAGCCGGTCTCGTCGCATTTGGACACGAGCCAGTACACATCAAGACCGAACGATTTGGACCGACAGGAGAAGGATGAAGGAGTACAAGCTCGATGGCAATGCTGCCGCAGGGACCCTGCAAGAGATCTTCCCCTTTGAAATGACACTCGCCCAGATCACCTGCACGGGCTGCGGCACCAACAATATGATTGGGGCGCTTGCCGCCTATATGCATGGCATGGGGACGATCGTGCGCTGCCCCGTCTGCGATACCGCGCTTATCCGCTTGGTGCATGCGAAGGGACGTTACTGGCTGGATATGCGGGGCGTGCGCGTCCTCCAGATCAGCGTGGAGGCCTAGGCCTCCCTCCTGGTCTCGATGTCTGGAATTTCATGTGCAGGAGGACTGCCGATGCATGTCGCACAAAGTGGCATCTCCGCGGCTCGTGACGGGCTCGCACTCCTCTCTGGAGTTCGACCTGCTTGAGCAGCCCAACCCCCGGTGGTGACCTACAGGCAGCGCTCGAAGCGCTGCGCCCGCACAGTTCGGGCCAGACGCAGAGCGACAGTGTGCACCGGCACCTCACCGTGCCGGTGAAGCGCGGGGCGCAACAACTCGAGGCGATCGTGCGCGATCTCGATACCGCACACGTTCCCCTGAACGACCTGGCCCTGCGTCGCCCAACGTTAGATGATGTCTTTCTCTCGCTCACCGGGAGCGCTACGGCCGAAGCCTCTCACCCCGAAGCGGCAGCAGTTCCGCAATCCCTGGAAAGGAGTTCACGATGAACAGCAGCAAGCTCGCTCTACCCGCAAGCGTCACGCCGCAGGCCCGTCCCGCCTTCTACTGGACCCTGGCTGATATGCTCGTCCTGGCCAAACGCCAGCTCATGCGTATTCCACGTAGCCCCCAGGACCTGGGGTCTGCGACGCTGACACCGGTCCTGGTCCTCGTGCTGTTCCGCTACGTTTTTGGCGGAGCCATTGCCGTTCCTGCTGGCACCAGCTATGTCAATTACCTGGTAGCCGGCTTTCTCGTGCTAGCGGGCCTGTTTGGTGCAGATCCAACTGACATCGGGGTGGCGACCGACCTGCAACGCGGCCTGGTCGATCGCTTTCGCTCCTTACCGATGGCCAAATCGGCGGTCCTGACGGGCCGCACCCTTGCCGACCTCATTCGCGGCACCTTTGTCCTCCTCGTCGTATTGGCGGTTGATCTGCTGATCGGCTTCCGGTCAGAGGGCATGATCCTGAATTGGGTAGCGGCACTGGGCCTGATCCTGCTCATCGACTTTCTGTTCATATGGTTCTCGGCACTCCTGGGATTGGTGTTAAACAGTGTGGAGGCAATCCAACAGGCTTGGACGATCTGTACCCTCCCGTTGCTATTCGCCGGCAATGCGTTTGTACCGACCAGCACCATGCCTGCCTGGCTGGGCGCCTTCGCGGAGCATCAACCGCTTTCGGTGTTCATCACCCCGGTGCGCAGGTTGGTGCTCAACCAGCCTGATGCCACGGCGATCTGGCAGGCGATCGCCTGGTGTGTGGGCCTGCTCATGGTCTTCATCCCGCTAGCAGTCTGGGCCTATGGACGCCGCAATGCGCGATCAGAATGAGAGAAACGTCGCCTCACATTTTCTTGGAAGTGACAGGACGCAAAAGGGTGCCCATGTGATGACACACAACAACCTTGATCTCTCTCTAATTCTGGAGTACTCTTTATCCGGAGGGAGGCACTCAAAGGTTGCTTCTCAGCAGCGAACAGGATTACCAGCTCATTAAGCCAGCCAATCAGCAATTGAAACCGTGTAGAGAGTAAAGGGCAAGTCAGAAGAGCCGTCTTAGTGATACTCACTGCGAAGAATACTTTACTCTCCTAACAGGACCAGAGGGAGGTGTTACATGCCTGTAGAAGAACACATGCCAGGAACGGAGCGCATGAAAGACGAACAGTCGCTCCCGGAGCTGTCTTCACAGCTGGTCACGATACTTACAACGGAACATTACAATTTGCAAACGGGACGATCGATGACCGTGGCAGACGCCAATGGCCGCTGCACGCTCTTTATCGGGGCCGTCTCCGGTGCCTTGATTGCCATCGCTTTTACCGGGCAAGTCTCCCGCATGGGCACGGCCTTCTTCGTGTTTAGCCTGGTGCTGCTTCCCTCGCTCTTCTTGATGGGTCTGATCACCTTTGAGCGCGTGCTGCAATCGGGTATCGAAGACCTCACGTACGCCCACGGGATCACGCGCATCCGGCGCCTCTACCTGGACTCTGCTCCCCAACTGCAACCGTACTTCCTCCTTGCAGCTGATGATAAGAGCAGACGGCCCATGCTCAAAGTGGGGATCCACCCATCGTGGTGGCAGGTCTTCCTCACGACGGCGGGGATGATCGCCGCCATCAACAGTGTGTTGGTGGGGGTCTTTGTGGGCCTGCTGCTGTCTGCCCTGTTCACCCTCCCCTTGCTGGCCTGTACGAGCGCTGGAGTCCTTACCTTCCTGGTGAGCTTTGGCATCCATCAACGCTATCAATGGGGGCAATGGAGCCGCCTGGAGCAGGACCTGGCGGCCCTCGCCCAAGCCAGGAGAACTTAGTAGAACGAGCTGAGCCGTGACGCTGAGGACTGATACGTGCCCTTGTTTTCACACCACTAGCATTGGTAGTCTCAGTTGGCCTATGGGAATGAAGAGAACAAAAAGGAAGGAGGTGAACACCAGGCAAGCATCCCAGGGCGGTGCTCGGTGGATGGAGAGCGCCGGGCATCAGGCAGTGTTGTTTGAGTAGTGTTTAGAGAAGTGCCGGTTGAACGCACTTCCCAACGTTCGCTACTCATAGCGCCAGGCCGAAGCCGTCGCTCGGAAGGAACCCGAGCGACGGCTGTCTCTGCCATCGATGGAGGGAGAGGCCCCTCCTTGCGAAGAAGGAGCTCTACGTATGATTACGGGCTATACAAGACCGCTTTACATCCTCCCGTTCGACCACCGCGCGTCCTATATCTCGGGACTCTTCGGCTGGAAAGAACCGCTCAATGGAGAGCAGATGGTCACTGTTGCCAACAGCAAGCAGGTCATCTATGCAGGCTTCCAGCGAGCCATTGCGGACCACGTGTCAAAGGACCGCGTTGGTCTTCTGGTTGACGAGGAATTTGGTTCTGCCATCCTGCGCGATGCTGCCAGCAAGGGCAATATTACGGTGATGTCCGTTGAGAAGAGTGGCCAGGAGGAGTTCGAGTTCGCCTATGGGGAGGACTTTGCCCAGCACCTCGAGGCCTTTCACCCCACCTTCGCCAAAGTGCTCGTGCGCTACAATCCCGAAGGAGACGCGGCTCTCAACCTGCGCCAGGCCGGTCGCCTCAAACGCTTATCCGACTATCTGCACCGGACACAGAGGCTGTTCATGTTTGAACTGCTGGTGCCTGCCCAGCCGGGGCAACTGGAACAGGTTGAGGGCGACAAGAACGCCTATGATCTGCAGATCCGGCCACGCTTGATGGCGCAGGCCATGCAGGCCCTGCAGGACGCCGGGGTGGAGCCGGATGTCTGGAAGGTCGAAGGGCTTGATCGCCAGGAAGATGCGGTCAAGCTGGTGGAGAGAGCCCGGCGTGGTGGACGGGACACCGTGGGACTCATTGTGCTGGGACGCGGTGCAGAGCGAGACCGGGTCATACACTGGCTGAAGACAGCGGCCCTCGTTGCCGGGTTCATCGGATTTGCCGTCGGGCGAACGAGTTTCTGGCAGCCCCTGGTCGATGTTGAGGCCAAACGCATCTCTCAAGAGGAGGCAGCCACACAGATTGCACACAATTTTGAAGCGTGGATCCAGATCTTTGAGGAGGCCCGAGGGAGTTAAGCGCCTCGCGCTCAATAAAAGGAGAACATGAGGATGACACAAGCCATACACTATGATGCGATTGTGATCGGTAGCAGTCGGGGCGGCAGACTCCTCCCGATCGCCTTCGCGAAGGCAGGCCGGAAAGTGGCACTTATTGAGCGCGGCCACATAGGCGGGACCTGCATCAACGTGGGCTGTGGCCCGTGCCCTGGAAATCGGCGAGACGCGCGGCTTCATGAAGGCCGTCGTCGATGCCGATACACAACACATCCTGGGATGTGCCCTGCTGTGCGCGGAGGGTGGTGAGATTATGACCATCATCCAGGTAGCGATGATGGGCAAGCTGCCCTACACCACCTTGAAAGAAGGCATCTTCTCCCATCCAACCCTGGCTGAAGGGCTCAATGATCTGTTTACGACGCTCGATTCTTAAAAGGAAACTGATGATGACTGAAGAGCAGAGCAGATCTGGTCCACATCAAGGACAACCTGTTCTGGTTGCCGGAGAGCAACTTGAGGGAGATCCTCTCGAGCAGACACATGTTGCCATGGTCCTGCTGCATGGGCGTGGGGCAACAGCAACCAGCATGCTGGAATTGGCTGCGCAATGGAATCAGCCGGATTTCACCTATCTGGCACCGCAAGCGGCGGGCAATTCCTGGTATCCGTATAGTTTCCTCGCGCCTCTTGCCAGCAATGAACCTTTTCTCTCATCGGCACTGACTCAGGTGGAGGATGTGCTTGAGCGCATCGCCCAGGCAGGGATCCCTCCTGAGCGTACCATGCTCTGTGGATTCTCGCAAGGAGCGTGTCTTGTGCTGGAATTTGCCGCTCGCCATGCCCGGCCCTATGGTGGAGTTGTCGGCCTGAGTGGAGGTCTGATGGGCCCGGATGACACCCCACGCAACTACGCAGGTTCACTGGCAGGGTCCCCCGTCTTTCTGGGATGTAGTGACATCGATCCCTCTATACCCCAGGAGCGGGTGCGCCTTTCTGACGAAGTCCTCCGGCGCTTAGGAGGGGAGGTCACGATGCGGCTGTATCGCGGCATGGGACACACCATCAACCAGGATGAGATGGAGACGGTTCGACAGATGATGGGTTCACTCGTTGCCAGGTCCTTACGGGCATGAGCAGGAGCCTCGTAGAGGTTGGCCTACGGTCACATCGAGAAGTATCGCGCTCCTGACGAAGGTGAGAACGAGGTGATCACATGCAACAGCAGGCAGCACAGGGGATCGGCCGATCCCTGAAGGAGGAGTGAAGCGATGAGAACCGTGACTTTGCCGGTCAAAGGGCTCAACTTTGCCGGATGTGCGCGCGAGATCGAGAAAAACCTGAGCAAGCTGGAACCAATTGCGCAGGTAGAGGCGAGCTATGTCTCGCAGACGGTCACGGTTACCTTTGATGAGACGCGGCTCAGTGAGGCAGAGCTGCGCGAGATGGTCAAGGATTGCGGCTTTGCCTGTGGGGAGCCCCTCACCCGATTCCCAGAACCAGGTGCCACTGTTTCACAGCCTGGGGAAGCGGCCCATGCCCATCTGTCGGCGGCGCCCTCCGCAGTGGAAGATCGTGCGGCGGCCCACGAGGAGATGGACATGGGGATCGTGGATCACCGCACGATGGGCCATGACATGAGTGACCCGGCCATGGCGCGGGCGATGGAAGCCGACATGCGCACGCGCTTCTTCGTGTCGCTGGTGCTGACCATCCCCGTCATTCTGTACTCTCCCCTGGGCACGAGTCTCTTCAAGGTGCACCTGCCTACCCCCTTCGGCATCAGCCCCAACTGGGTGCTGCTCGTGATCGCCACCCTGGTGGTCTGGTGGGGGGGCTGGATCTTTCACTCCGGGGCCTGGCGCGCCTTGCGCAATCGCACCCTCGACATGAATGTCCTGGTCAGCCTGGGGGTGCTGGTGGCCTACTGCTTCAGCGTCTTTGTCACCGTGTTTGCTCCGCAGATAGAGACGAGCTATGACGCGGCGGCCATGCTCGTGACCTTCGTGCTCTTTGGGCACTGGATGGAGATGCGTAGCCGTCGGGGCTCCTCCGACGCCCTCAATGCCCTGCTGCGCCTGGCACCCTCGCAAGCCAATGTCATCCGGCCCACTGGAGAGGTCGAGACGGTGCCCGTCGAACGGGTGCAGGTGGACGATCTGCTGCTGCTGCGTCCTGGGGAGAAAGTGCCGGTAGATGGTCTCGTGACCGAGGGGGAGAGCTCGATTGACGAAAGCATGGTGAGCGGTGAGAGCATCCCCGTCAGCAAACAGCAGGGCTCGGAGGTGATCGGGGGCACGGTCAACGGATCAGGCTCTCTGCGGATCACTGCAACGAAAGTCGGTAGTGATACTGCCCTCGCCCAGATTGTGAAGTTGGTGCAGACGGCGCAGAACTCCAAAGCGCCCGCCCAGCGCCTGGCCGACCGGGCGGCAGAGTGGCTTGTTCTGGCAGCCGTGAGCGCCGGAGTGCTGACCTTCCTGATCTGGTTCTTCGTGATTGAGCAGACGGCCCTGTTTGCACTGACGCTGGCGGTGACGGCTGTGGTCATCGCCTGCCCCGATGCGCTCGGTTTGGCCACCCCGACAGCGGTCGCGGTGGGCACGGGCATCGGGGCCAGGAACGGCATCCTGATCAAACACGCAATAGCCCTGGAGCAAACATCAAAAATTCAGGCCATTATGTTTGATAAGACGGGAACCCTGACCGAGGGCAAGCCGGCGGTGACCACTATCGTTGCGTTCGCAGCAGGCAAACTGGCGGGTCTGGACGAAAACCGGCTCCTGCAAGTGGCAGCAGCGGCGGAAGCGGACTCCGAGCATCCCCTGGCAAGCGCCATGGTGGAGGGAGCAAAGGATCGCGAGCTCGCTCAGTTACCTTCTCGTCAATTCAAAGCGATTGCGGGAGGAGGTGTCCAGGCGATCGTTGAAGGCAACAGCGTGTTGGTCGGGACGCCGAAACTGCTCGCAGAGCACAGTATCCGGTTGCAGCCTGCCGAACAGGAGGAACTGGCCACGCTACAGGCCGAGGGGAAAACGGCGATGCTGGTGGCTATGAACGGCCAGGCGGTCGGCCTGGTCGCGGTCGCTGACCGTGTGCGAGCGACGTCTCGCGAGACGATTGCCCGACTCAAGGCACTGGGCATGCAGGTGGCGATGCTGACCGGAGATAACCGGCGCACCGCTGAGGCCGTCGGTCGCGAGCTAGGGATTGACCGCGTGTTTGCCGAGGTCCTGCCCTCCGAGAAGGCGAACTATGTGAAGCGGCTCCAGAACGAGGGGCTGTTCACCGCGATGGTGGGCGACGGGGTCAATGACGCGCCGGCACTGGCCCAGGCAAACCTGGGTATCGCCATCGGCGCAGGGACGGGTGTGGCCATTGAGACGGCAGAGGTGGTGTTGATGCGTAGCGACCCGCTGGATGTGCTGGCCGCTATCCGTCTCTCCAAAGCCACCGTCACGAAGATGAAGCAGAACCTGTTCTGGGCGGCCATCTACAACCTGATCGCCATTCCGGTTGCGGCCGGCGTGCTCTACCCCTTTGGCATCCTGCTCGCTCCGGAGGTGGGG
>JBKPBA010000075.1:0-7528 GCA_046726675.1 Chloroflexota bacterium | reverse complement strand
CTAAAACTGGGCTGTATACTTACACACAAATATTTAAATCTTCCGTCTAGCGAAACAACGTTTTGTAATTCGGGTGACCGCAAGATCACCTCTTTAGGGAGGAACAACCATGGCTGGAGATACTGTATCCCCAACAGCGATGTCGCTCTTTGGCGATATCTTAGTTCTTGATCTCACCAGCACCATCCGTGGCATGCATTGCACAAAGATGTTTGGAGACTACGGCGCTGAAGTCATCTTGGTAGAGCCAATTGGTGGGAGCCTGGCACGACATATCGGCCCCTTTGCCAGCGGAAAACCAAGTCTCGAGGCGAGTCTTCACTTTGCTCACCATAACCGTAACAAGAAGAGCATTACCTTAAACTTGCACAAAACCAGGGGACAGGAACTCTTACGTGACCTCGTTCATTCTGCAGATGTACTGGTCGAGGACTGGCCCGTTGGAGCTTTGGATGCTCTGGGACTCGGTTTTGCAGACTTGCATCAGATAAATCCACGCCTGGTGATGTGCTCGATCACCGGTTTTGGGCAAACTGGACCCTATGCAGGTTACAAGACCAGTAACATTGTCGAAGATGCTATGGGTGGCTTGATGGGTATTACCGGGCCTGTAGACAAACCTCCCACGATGACAGGCGCGCAACAGGCTGAACATGCTACCGCCATGCATGCTGCTTTCGCTACCGTTTCTGCCTTGCTCTATCGTGACTTGCATAATGCTGGTCAGCATATCGATGTTTCGGCTCAAGAGTGTGTTGCTAACGTCCTAGAGAATGCTATCGAGCAATACACCTATACAGGCGTTGTACGCAAACGTGCCGGTAGCCGTCATCCTACTGCCTGGCCATGCACCGTTTTTCCCTGCAATGATGGCTATATTGGTATGTGTTGTACGCAGTTGAAAGAAGTGCGCGCTGCCGCCTTGCTCGCCGAAGATCAAGAGCTGGCGGATGACCCTGTTTTACAAAATCAATTCGAGCGCCGCGCGCGTGCCGATGAACTTGAACCACGCCTGATCGCTGGATACATGAAGTATGGGAAATCAGAACTTTTTCACAGGGGACAGGAATTAGGATGTCCCATTGGTATGACAAGTGATGCTCGGGACCTGGCTGATGATCCTCATCTCAATGAAGTTGGCTTCTTTGCCGAGTTTGAGCATCCAGTGATTGGTAAATACAAGGATATCGCAGCGCCAGTCTATCTGAGCGAGACGCCAGGTGTCATGCATAGCTCGGCTCCATTGTTAGGACAACATACCGCTGAGATTCTGCATAGTGTTGGACTTGGTGAAGCAGAATTGTCGTTTCTACGCGCCGATGGCGTCATTTAAGAAAGAGGAGAGCAATCATGCTGAACGATGCACTTGCTGGATTTCGCTGTGTTGATTTCTCGTGGGTCTTTGCAGGGCCATATTGCGGACAGTTACTGGGCGACCTTGGCATGGAAATGATTAAGATCGAGAGCCGCAAACGCATGGATGTAGTGCGCAATTATCCACCTTTTGCGCACGATGATCGTCGTCTCAACTCGAGTGGCTACTGGAACACGCATAATCGCAGCAAATATAGTGTCAACCTTGATATGAAGAGCGAGAAGGCGCGTGAGCTTATCAACCGATTGATTGCAATGAGCGATTTTGTGCTGGAAAATTTCAGCGCACGTGGAATGAAAGCCATTGGTTTTAATTATGAGCGCCTGCGCGAAATCAATCCGCGAATTGTCTACTGCTCTATGGCCGGCTTTGGGCACCGGGGTCCTTATAAAAACTATGTCGCGTATGGCCCAATGCAGGAATCGCAGGCAGGTATTGTGAACCTGACCGGTTGGCCAGACGGACAACCTTCGCGTGTTGGGACGAGCTACCCAGACGCCGCTGGCGGTGTAAGTGCAGCGTTTACGATTGTTGCCGCGCTTCGCCATGCCAGGCTCACAGGCAAAGGACAATGGATCGACCTTGGTCAGACTCTCACAGCAGCCGCACTCACTGACACTGCCGTTATTGAATATACCATCAATGGCGATATCCAGCAGCGCAACGGTGATTATCATCGCTTCTTCGCGCCGCATAACATCTACCCATGCAGTGGAGATGACCAGTGGTGCGCTATTTCTGTTGAGAATGAGGCAGAGTTTGCTGCGCTGGCAGCGGCTATCGGACGGTCTGAACTGTCGCGTGATGCGCGTTTCGCGACAAACGCTGCTCGTCTTCAAAATCGCCAGGAACTCGACGAACTCATTAGCAAGTGGACAGCACAATACGACCATTACGAAGTAATGCACAAACTACAAGCCGCGGGAGTACCTGCCGGCGCGGTTCTGAGCACTGGTGAACTCGTTGGAGATGAGCATATCAAATCCCGGGGCTATATGGAGAGTTTTGATCACCCGGTTGCAGGAGAAAAACTCTATCCAGGTGTGCCATTTAAGATGTCGCGCACGCCTGGTTACATCCATCGTCCCGCTCCATGCCTCGGTGCTGATACAGAGTACATATTCAAGAATCTTCTTGGTTTGAACGATGAGCAAATCAAGCAACTGGATGACGAGGGGATATTGGTGTAGGCCTCAGATGGGGGTATGGCGCCTGAAAGTCAACTTCTGGGGAATTCACGGGTCTTGAATTTGCTTCGCAACTGTGAGGGAACTGTTCAGGTGCCATACCTATAGAATACAATGGAACACTTTGAAATACAATAAAATAGTACTTTTCTCTTCATTGAAGCCAGATATCTCGTATGCTATAATATCTGAGTACAGAGGTCGGATTTATTTACAATCTTCAACCTACCGAACTCCAAATCAAAATTTATAAGGGAAAGGCACTTAAGCGCATTGATTACAATGACTGAGAGTGTGTTCTAAAAGGATATTGGGCATGGCGGAAACAATCACTTCCGATATGATAATTCACGATATTGTCACGAAACACCCGGAAACAGTAAAGGTCTTTCACGGGCATGGATTGCCTTGTACAGCATGCGCTGTCGGATCACGTGAAAGCGTTGCTGGCGGCGCACGCACACACCGTTTTACACCGGAAAAACAGGCACTTTTGCTCCAAGATCTGAATGCGGCGATCAATGGAGAACCGATCTCGGTTGCTCCCAAGAAGGCTCCTGTTGGGCGCGGTGTACCATTAACGATGGCTCCTGCCGGTAAAGATGGTACGATTAAGCAGGTGATTGCCATCATGAGTGGCAAAGGTGGCGTTGGTAAATCACTTGTTACGGGCTTGCTGGCTGTTTCGCTGAGGAGCCAGGGGTTACGGGTTGGTGTCCTGGATGGTGACATCACTGGTCCCAGTATTGCGCGTATGTTCGGCACGAGGGGTCAACCCACCAAATCGCCGAGCGGCGGCATCGAGCCACTGAGCAGTATGGGCGGTATTCGCATCATGTCGATGAACATGTTCCTGGAAGAAGAAAGCTCTCCCGTTGTCTGGCGTGGGCCGATGGTTTCCAGCGCGATCAAACAATTCTACAGTGATGTTGATTGGGGGCGGCTTGATTACTTGCTGGTGGACCTGCCTCCCGGTACCTCAGATGCACCTATGACTGTTTTGCAATCCTTACCTGTTGATGGCGTTATCATCGTTTCCTCGCCACAGTTGCTGGCGACGATGGTAGTGAAAAAATGCATCAATATGGTGCTTCAACTCAAAGGGATTATCGTGGGCGTTGTTGAGAATATGGCCTTCTTCGAGACACCAAATGGCGAGCGCTACGAGATATTCGGTCCAAGCAATGGACCTGAGCTGGTCGAGATGACTGGCGCTCCACTACTGGCTCAACTGCCAATTGATCCCGTTTTGACAAACTTATGCGACGCTGGCCGCATTGAAGAGTATCGTGGCTCTGCATATGAGATGCTCGCAGATAATTTCGTCAAGACACTAAAAATAAAACGTTAGCCGGTCTGCTGATGTAACACAATCGACGCGCCACAAGCATGATCGGGGTGAATCCATACTACAGGGCGCACCATAGTTCGATAGGTATACGTTACCCCGTGCTCATCGAGATAACCCCGCGCAGCATCCAAATTCTCTACTGCCAGGGTCATGCGGCATAGGCTTTCTCCAAAATGTTCCAGGTGCCTGGCAAGCGCTCCTGGCTCTGGCAAATGCTCATAATCCACCTCTTGATCTGCTTCAGCGCTCAGAGGTAGAGGTTCAGCCAGCTCAAAACATTGACCCTGATCGTTGCCACCAAGAGGAAATGCAACAAGCATTGCATCCCAACCATCTGCTTCACCTGTGAATGATTCCGAGGGTTGTAATCCATAGATGTGCTGGAAACGCTGTACAGCCTCAACAAGGTTTTCAACTGCAATAGTTGTGCTGCGAACTTGCATGACACCCAGCGCATGCGCTGGTGGGCTTTTCCACCCGGCCAGGCGAAAACGACGCTCTTCGCCAGAGCTATCATGCTGTATCACGAACGGATAACGCTGCGCCAGATCTGGGCGCTCGATATTTGTACGAGACCAGCCACGTGTGCGACCATCAGCAGTCATTAGTGATCCTGGAGTTGGTCCCAGGACTGCGATGCCACGATTGATTAAAGCTTTGCTATCAGCCTCGATGTCATTTGAAGCAAGCACAAAATTCAGATATCCCTCGTGAATTGCCAATCGGTCCAGCATACTCTGCTGCGCCTCTGCAGGATTGTGGATCGCAATTAGTTCTAGATATGTATCACCGATCACAATAATACGATTGGCAGTCCCGCCGGTGGGATGTATTCCTCCGCCGGAGACTGCCAATCCAAGTTTCTGGCTGAATTGTGTTGCAGCCTTGTCCAAATTATTTACACCGATAATGATATGATCAATTGCCGTGAGCATTCATCACTACCCTCGTGTGCGTGCCAGTTCGCGTTCCTCTCGCTTTTCAGGAGCGCGGCCACGGCGGAAGCGGCGAAAACTAAGTTCGCCATTATCCCACATGACCAGTATCATACTGGCGTTAAAGATCGATGAGTAGGTGCCGCTAATGATACCTACCAGCAATGCCAGCGTGAATGGGCGAATGGTTGCGCCGCCGAACAGCGTAAGTGCAGTCAAGGTAAAGATTACGGTCAGCGACGTATTGAGTGAACGTGCCATGGTTTGCACCAGGCTGGCATTCACTACCTGGTCGAATGTCTCAGAAGTGCGACGTTGCATGTTTTCACGGATACGGTCGAACACCACAATTGTGTCATGCACTGAGAAACCCACGACAGTCAATAAAGCCGTGATAAACAGCGCATCTATCTGGAAACCTATCAACCAGCCAAGGATCGAGAAAATGCCAAGTACCACCAGTACATCATGCAACAATGCAATGATCGCACTCGTTCCATAACGCCATGGCCTATCCACCTTGCGGAACGAGAACCAGATCCAGAGCAAGATTAATACCGAGGCTGCAAGAACAGCAAAGAAGGCATTACGGGTCGTCTCTGATGCCACTGAGCCTGATACTATTGCGGTACCCAACTGCTGCATATAGATACCATTATTGATAAAATGCGCCTGCATCTGGAGCAACTTGTTTGAGTTGAGATCAGAACGAGTCAACAGGGTGACCGTCTGGGTTGTCTTTCCCTGAGTCACATCAACTACGTGTACAGGAATATTGGCCGGATTGGACTGTGTTGCAGAAGTTACAGTCGGGGTTACTGTTGGCGTAACAGCAACCGCTGGCCCTTGTCCGGCTGCAGGTGTACTCGTAGCTGTCGGAGACGCCTTGGGAGTACCCGTAGCAGTCGCCTTCCCTGTCGTCGTAGCAGTGGATGTGGGTGTTGGCGCTGCAGTAGGAGGTCCTTTAGTCGGATCAGATGTAGGAGGTAGGCTGCTGAGCGTTGTTCGAACATCGTTGACATTCGGAGTGACTCCGTTATTGAATTTTGTCGCGGTAGCAACCGTCACCATCGAAGGGACTCCCTGACCAGTCACGGGTTGAAGAATCAAATTATCGAAGTCAACCACAAGCTGAGTACCGTACCTTGCTTTCAAATCACTTGTAATAGCCTTCTCTACATTCGAATCAATGTGCGCATTGAAGCGAATCCAAACGGTGTCTTTGGCTGGTACTTGAGGATTATCGCCAGTTACTATCTGCAAATCCTCTAATTTGAACGGTGCGACCAGGGCTGTCATTTCGGGGATAGTGACAGATTTTTCAGGACGATACTCAACATTTGTACCACCTACAAAGTCGATACCAACGTTGAGTCCCTTGAATATCAAAGAGATTGTACCTGGAATGATTACAATTAGCGATATAAGAATGAACAGGTAGCGTTTTCCGACGAGATCAAACACGGCTTTCTTCCTCTCTCTACTTAAGCATCAAACAGTGGTGTTCCGCCGCGCCACGGCTGTCGAGGCTGTAGCAATCGAGCCAGGAGGAAGCCCAAACAGTGCGGGGTGACTGATTACGCCGGTCGGCACCAGCAGATTCAGGAAGGTGCGTGTCACGACAACGGCTGTAAACATACTGATCAAGACGCCCAGGAACAGCGTCGTAGCAAATCCAACAATGATAGTTGCGCCGAAGTTACTTCCGAAAGCGAAGAGCACTGCGCAAGTGATGAGCGTGGAGACGTTGGAGTCTCGAATCGACGGCCATGCACGCTTCCACCCGACGTCAATTGCCGAGTAAAGCAGTCGTCCTGCACGCAACTCTTCTTTGACTCTTTCAAAGATGAGTACGTTGGCATCTACTGCCATGCCGATTGAAAGCACGAACCCTGTGATGCCTGCCAATGAAAGCACAACGCCGAGCAATTTGTATACAGCAAAGGTTAATAATGCATAAAGAAGGAGCGCTATATCAGCCAGTAGGCCCGGCAATCTGTAGTACAGGAGCATGAATAACATGACAATTCCCAGGCCAATGGCTGCCGCGATCGCGCTTTTAGTAATAGAATCCTGGCCAAGAGTGGGACCCACGGTCTCTTCACTGGCAATCTTGAGCGGGATCTTCAATGCGCCGTATTTTAACACCGTCACGATGTGCGCTGCCTGGTCAGGTGTGAAGTTTCCGGTGATCACACCCGGCCCGGTGATCGCGTTTTGGATTACTGCTGACTCAATGACTTGCCTGTCCAGTGTGACCGTCAAGTACTGGCCGATATTTTTACCTGTAAATTGTCCAAAACGACTTATGGCGTCGCCTTGCATCTCGAAGCTGATTTGAGGTCGCCCTGCCTGATCTTGGCTGACATATACCTGGCTAGAATCGAGGTCGGCGCCAGTAAATTGCGGCTTACCGCTGGGATTGTATTGAGTGTACTGCGAAGGATCAAATGTAGAACCTATCGCGGCAGGTGAAGGCCCTGTACTCCAGAATTCAAGGTTCCCAGTTTTAAGCAGTGAATTCACTGCTTCAGTCTGGTTTCCTGTAAATCCCGGTAGTTCTACAGAAATGGCTTTTTGGCCATTGCTTGTTATGATACGAATGCTGGGTTCACTCACACCCAATCCACCGTTTACGCGCTGTTCAATGTTATCACGCACTGCCGGCATTGCTTCATCG
>JBKPBA010000074.1:0-14112 GCA_046726675.1 Chloroflexota bacterium | reverse complement strand
GGCAGGCCCTTGGTCAGCCAGTTTATCAACTCCTCGGGGGAGCGGTACGTGATCGGATCAAGGCTTACGCCAACGGTTGGTATACCGTTGAACGCACTCCCCATGAATTTCACCAGGCAGCTAAGCGTGTGATCGAGAAAGGGTACCGAGCACTCAAGCTTGATCCATTTGGAGCGGGCTTCTATGAACTCGATAGAGTCGAGAAGAACAAGGCGGTAGCATTGGTGGAGGCAGTACGTGACGCCGTCGGTCCTGACGCCGAACTCCTCATCGAAATGCATGGGCGCTTTAATCCGGCTACTGCCGTTGAGATGGCGCGTGAGCTTGAGCCATTCAAGCCAGCCTGGATCGAGGAGCCTGTTCCACCTGAGAACCTCGCTGCGCTGAGGAAGGCGGCGGAAAAGGTGACGATCCCTGTTGCTACGGGCGAACGGCTGCACACCCGTTATGACTATCGTACGCTGTTCGAGTTGCAGGCTGCCGACATTATTCAGCCTGATATCACTCATTTCGGAGGTCTGCTCGAAACCAAGAAACTTGCTGCCTGGGCAGAAGTCTATTACGTTCTGGTCGCGCCGCATAATGTCGGTGGGCCTGTATCAACGGCTGCCGCCCTCCATTTTGCGGCTTCCACAGCCAATTTCAAAATTCAGGAGCATTTCAACGACTTTACAGAGGAATGGGTGAAGGCCGCTGCGCCAGGCAATCCAGAGGTAGTGGATGGATACTTTTCGCTGCCTCAAGGGCCGGGACTCGGCGTCAAGCTCGATGAGGATGTCATCAACGAACATCCGCAGCAGCGTATCTTTTTCAACCTGTTCGCAGAAAACTGGCATCGTCGCCAGGCTTTGCAATCCCCTCCACCCCTGGATAAGTAAGCGTCTCACTCCGATAGTGCTTGAGAAGATCAATCCAAGAGTATTCCTGACCATGACTATGTATCGCACAGCAGTTCTACAGAGAAAGGGCACTTGTTATGAAGAGAGCACAAGCATTGCTACGTGAGCTTGGGTTGCCGGAAGGGGATCGGTACGATCTCCCCACCTCAACGGCATACTTTCCGGATGGAGCACACTATCGTGTAGAGATTCCCAGTGTTGAAGGCCCGGCGGCATTTCGCGCGGTAATCGAAGCGGCTGAGGCAAGTGGCATCACCATCCATCGTGTTTCGCAGGGGAGCGGCATTATGTTGCTGAGCGATGCCGATATTCGCGAGATGGTTCAACTTGGGCACGGGCATGGCATTGAAGTCTGTCTCTTCGTAGGCCCTCGTGCCCCTTGGGAGGGCACGGCACAGGCCCTGACCCCTGATGGCAAAATCTTCGGCTGGCGGCACATGGGAATGGATCAACTCGTGTACGCATTCAGCGACGTCGAGCGTGCAGTGCAGCTTGGTGTGCGCAGTGTACTTATTGCTGATGAAGGCCTCTTGTGGCTTATTAATCAGGCGCGCCAACGAGGCATGTTGCCCCGTGACCTGGTTGTGAAGGCGTCAGCGCTGCTCGGCGCAGCCAATCCGCTGGGTATCAAGCTCCTGGTCGATAACGGGTTGAACACGATCAATGTCGCCTCTGATATTTCGCTGGCGAGGCTTGCCGCGTTGCGCCAGGTCATTTCGATAGCGATAGACTTGTACATCGAGAGTCCCGATGGGCTGGGGGGATTCACACGCTATCACGAGATAGCTGAGATTGTCCGCGTAGCAGCACCAATTTATCTCAAGTTTGGGTTGCGCAACGCACCGAACATCTATCCCAGCGGTGTGCATCTCGAACAGGTAGCTGTGCAGACTGGTCGTGAACGTGTCCGCCGCGCATTGTTAGGACTTGAGATGCTGGCCCGCTCGTCACAGGATTTCAGAACGTCGCAACCCGGTGCACCAGGGTTGGGCGTACCTGTGCCGCCGTAATGAAGCCCTGTCAAACTGTCTCATTTGCGAGAGCAATCTGATGAGTTATTTACTGCATAAAGTTTCCTCCTTCAATGGATGGAAAGGTGCTCCTATTTGGAGACAGCGGCCAGTTGCTCCATGAACTTGATCATGATGGAAAAATCCTCATCCATCCCCTTCGCCAGGGCAGCGGTATACATCTGTTGGGCCGCTGCCGTAGCCGGCATGGACACCGAGACCTCATCGGCTTCACTCAGGATCAGGCCAAGATCTTTGTGCTGGAGCGAGAGGGCAAACTGCGTGGGATACTGCTCGCGCTTCACATTGGCCAGCTTGGCCTTCTGACCGGCGGTGAGCACAGTCGTCTGTCCCAGCACGTCGAGGAGCAAGCCTTTCTCTATGCCCGCCTTTTCCCCGAGCGCGATCGCTTCGGCCAGTGCCTGCATCCCCAGGCCGAGCAGCGTGTTGACTACCAGCTTCATGGTGGTTCCCATGCCACTTGGGCCCATATAGAAGCTGCTTTGTCCCAGAATATCCAGGATGGGCTGGCACTGCTGATAGGTCTCTTGCTCGCCGCCGACGAAGATCACCAGGCTGCCCTGTTCCACCTGGGGCACGCTTCCCGATACTGCCGCATCGATCATCGTAACGCCCTTTGCTCTGGCAGCCTGGAAGAGACGACGTGAAGTGCGTGGGGAAACGGTGCTCATGTCGATGATGGCAGATCCGGCATGCGTACCGGCAAGTACGCCGTTCGGGCCAAGCATAACCTCTTCCAGCGCGGGGTCATTGGTCACGATGGAAATGACCACGTCGCTGTGAGCGGCTGCCTCTTCGGGCGTCTCGGCAACGGTAGCACCTGCGATGGCTTGCGCTTTCTCCCTGGTGCGATCATACACGGTAACATGATACCCGGCACTTATCAGCCGAGGGGCCATGTGACTGCCCATATGGCCCATGCCGATGAAGCCAATGGTTGGTTTAGATTGTTCTTGCATGGTCATGATAATGCTCTCCTTTCAGAAAAAGCCCGCATGAAGAGAGGCACCTCTCCTTATTAGCAAGTAAAGGTAAAGCAGAGAGCCTCTCTCTGCCGGGCATAACCTACATTCCTTCTGGGGCAGGTCCTCCTATAGGAACCGCCTCGCGCATGATGCGCTCGATCTCACGCAGCGTTTCTTGTGTGAGATGAATCTCCCCTGCCAGGGCTGTTTGTGCGAGCTGTTCGGGGTTGCGTGCTCCGACAATGGCCACATCAATTGCTGGCTGGGCCAGCACCCACGCAATAGCCAGTTGCGCCACCGTCATACCTTCTCGCTCCGCCAGGTGCTTCAATTGCTCCACGACCGCGAGATTGCGCTGAAAGATCTCGCCGTGGAAGATCTCGCTCTTGCTCCGCCAGTCATCCGCTGCGAAGGTCGTCTGTGGCGTGAACGTTCCGGCGAGCAACCCATGCGCTAGCGGCCCGTACACGAGCACCCCTATGCCATGCTCCTGGGTATAGGGCAGGATATCTTGCTCGATATCGCGCCGGAAGAGACTATAGGGGGGCTGTAAGGCATCCAACTTTCTGGTCTGTTCGAACGCTCGCATCTGCTCTACGTTGTAGTTCGAGACACCCACATAGCGAATTTTCCCTTCGTGTACCAGTTGATCCAGGGTGCTGGCAGTTTCTTCGAAAGGCGTGTTAGGATCAGGCCAGTGGATCTGGTACAGATCAATGTAGTCGACCCCAAGATTGCGTAAACTCTGCTCAACTCCCTGGCGTATCCAACGGGCACTCGCGTCGCGTAGGAGCTTGTCTCCTTCCATGCGCAATCCACCTTTCGTCGCAAGAATAATATCTTCTCGCAGGCCCTTGAGATACGGCTGTAGGGCCTCACCGAGCATGCGCTCGGCCAGACCAAAGCCGTAGGCTTGCGCTGTATCGAAGAAATTGATGCCCAGTTCGAGCGCTTTCTGCACGGTCGCTTTGCCTGCATCCCATTGCGAACGCTCTATACGGCCCCAGTCACCACCGAACTGCCAGGTCCCGTAGCTGATCTTTGAGACATGTAGGGATGTTCGACCAAACTGCGTGTATTCCATCGTATTTTCTCCTTTTTGTATCTGCTCACGCATTACTTTTTCTCTGTGAGACAGTATAGCCTTCGGTACGAGCGAAGTCATGACACCAGGGTGGGATTGTGCCACGTTTCACTTGTCACACTTTGGTGGGATAGAGGTTACGAGTTGGTGGCTCTCGGCGTTGCAAGTCGTAGGTGGAGGTGCGCTGGTCTTTGTCGCTGCGCTGCTCTTCGGCAATGCCTGAGGGTGCCCACTTATGATTCATCGGAGAGCAAGCCTAGAGCACGTGCCCGTGCCACCGCCTGGACGCGGTTATTCACCCCCAGTTTCTCGAAGATATGAGTCACATGGCGTTTGACGGTATCGAGGGCAATCACCAACACCTCAGCAATCTCCTGGTTCGAGTCGCCTCGTGCGACCAGGTGGAGCACTTCCAGTTCGCGTTCGCTTAAGGGTTCCACGAGTGGTTGTTCCAGTAGGCGTCCTCTGGACCGATCCGATCCTGTAGGAAGAGGTTTGTGCGTCATGCGCTCGAGTGAGAAGGCGGCCAGCAGCCTATCAAGGTACAGCGTTGGTCCTTTCTTCCGTCCCTGTTCGCGCAGCCGGGAGAGCAACGTTGCCATCGCGGTGCCTTCGTCCACAAAGATGCGAATGTAGCTCTCGGATTCAGCCAGGTGCACTGCCTGGGCAAGGACGGTGAAAGCCTCTTGATCTTCGTTACGCATGGAATGAGCCAGGGCCTGCAAGACCTTCATCTCGATGACATGGCTCCAGCGCTCCTGCTTCTCCGCATTGACCTGTAGAGGTTCCAGGAGTGAGAGGGCCTCACTCGGCATCTTCTGGACCAGCAAAATGCGTGCTCGTGCCACATCCTCGCGTTCATGTGCCAAGGGGGAATGTTCATGTGCCAAGGAGGAAGGCACACTGGTATGCTGTGCGATTTCCTCTACCCAGTTCATGGCGCGTTCCAACTCTCCACTGGCCAACCAGAACTGGACCCAATTCACGATGAGGTAGGCATCGCGCCGGTACGTGCTGTAGGTTTGCGACAGAGCCTCTTCTGCTTTTTGGAAGGCAAAGCGCGCCGCGTCCATCTCTCCTCGTGCCAGGTAGATACGCATCAGGACGGTGTAGCCTAAATATAAGGCAACGATGGTTTCTGTCTGCTCACTCAGCCGGACTCCCTGTAATGCCAGATCCAGAGCCTCATCAAGTCGGTTCCACTGCCGCAATGCGTCCGCGTGGAAGATATACGCCCAGCACATCATTGCGTGTGGTAGTCCGGCAGGTGTTGTTCCCAGGAGAGCAGCTTGCTGGGCAAGCTGCTCCACCTCATGCAGCTTTCCATGCAATAATAAAGCATAGGCTGTTCTGCACAGATAGATGATGGTTGAAGAAGTGTCTCCTGCGGCCTGGGCGAGCGCAGTAGCCTCCTTTGTACTCTGGATGGCTGTCATGATGTCACCAAAGGAATGATAAGCCAGAGATTGTGCATAGGCAACTTCTGCTCGTGCTAAGAGATTTTGTTCTGCCAGGTGAGCCAGGGCCTCCTGGCAGAAAGCCAGGGTGGAATGCCCCTCACCGAGATAGTAGCCTGTAATGATGGCACGATAGGCAGCAATTTCTCCGAAAAGGTGATCTCGCTCGTATTGTTCGGATGATAGAGGAGCTCCTGCTTCAGTAGTCTCGTTTGTCGGCGCCGGTGAAGTGGCTCGCATAGCAGTTTCTGCATCTTGCAGCCAGCGTTCCATCATCGTGTAAGGGGCAACCATGAACAGCGTCTTGGCGTAAGCAAGGCACAGACGAGGCCGCGAGCGTATCACGTCGGCAGGGAGCTTCTCAAGCCAGCGTCTCAACATCGCATGTTCGCTGCTTCCCCAGATGCGTGCATAGACTTGCTCGATCAGATCAGCAGCCCAGTACCACTCCTGGGCTGTGACGGCGTGAGATATCGCCTCGTTCAGGCGCCCGTGCCGGGCATACCACTGGCTGGCGCGGTAATGCAAGCTGGGCACCATTGCAGGCTGCGTTTGTTCCAGCCAGTGACGCAATGCTTCGGCAAAGAGGGCGTGATAGCGATACCAGCGGCGCTGCATATCCAGGGACACAATAAATAAATTGGCTCGTTCCAGTTGCTCTAACATCTGCTGATTCCCGCTCTGTTCCAGGATGGCGTCACATAAGGAAGCGGAGAGCCGTTTCAGGATCGAGGTATGCAGCAGGAACGTTTGCACGGATGCGCGCTGACTCTGGAACACCTCCTCGATCAGGTAATCGAAGATGTAGCGTTGACTTCCACTCACCTCCTCCAGTAAATCGCCAGGATCAACATGTCCTTGCAGCGAGAGGCTAAGCAATTGCAAACCCACCAGCCAGCCTTCTGTCCGCGTAGTCACTGCTGCAACCATGTCTGGAGAGAGCTGGATGCTCGTCGACTTCTTGAGGAAAGCCATCGCCTCATCTGGATTACAGCGTAACTCGTCGGTGCGCACCTCTAGAAGGTGCCCACGTGCTCGCAGCAGTGAGATGGGTAGCGGAGGGTCTGCACGTGTTGCCAGGATAAGATGGAGTTGAGGAGGAAGATGCTCTACCAGGTAGGTGAGGGAGGTGTGAATCGCCTGCTCAGTGATCAGGTGATAGTCGTCCAGGACCAGGAGGAACTGCTGAGATTGCTCCGCAAGACGATTGATGAGCGTCTGCAAGACGGAACGCAGCGGTGGGGCCTGTTGTGTTTGCAGGTAGGTGACCAGCTGCGTGCAGAGCCCAGGCTGCTTGCTGTCCAGTGTGGTGAGCACATACCTCCAGAACAGCGCCGGCTCATTGTCTCCCTCATCCAGGGACACCCAGGCTACCTGTGGGCGCTTTGGTGGGAGCGACTGTATCCAGGTCGAGAGCAGAGTGGTTTTACCGAAGCCAGCAGGGGCCGAAACCAGCGTAAGCGGGCACGCTAAGCTCATGTTGAGCAACTCGATCAAGCGAGGACGGGGGATAAGCTCATGCGAGGAAGAAGGGATAAAAAACTTCGTTGCCAGAAGCTGGTCGTGGAACAATGGTGACTCGTCCATGCTGGTGTCCCTTGCATATGTTGCTAGATTGCTATCTTACGATTGGTTCCTCCATCCTCATCTTTCTCTCCTATTTTAGGATACACTGACCCTTTTAGGCAATTGGGCTTCTCTTTTGGCAGCATCACTTGCTCAAAGAGCTTGTCGACCTGGTTGATGCGGGTAAAATAAGTACGACGTTAAGCGAGCGACGCCAGAGGAGGCACTCGTTGGAGAGCGCTTATGGCCTTTCGTGCCTAGACCGGATTAGAGCAATTGGCCGGAGCCGGACAACAAGAATGGCGATCCAGAGGAGTTTTGCCAGCAGGGGATTGAGAAAAGCGATACCGATGGAAAGGGTAAAAATGAAGAGGTTCTGCATCAGCAGCCCGAAGCCATTCAAACCTTCTTGTTGCAAACATCCATTTTGATCTCAAACACTTGCCACAAGAGTAACTTCTTAGGCCAGGGATTGCAGAGGCTGTTAAAATAAAGCTATAAGAAGAGGGATCTCTGTATCCACTCGTCTAGGATCACGGGCTAGTGCGGCCTATGCACGGAGATCCCCGCATGTCTAGTGTGCTAACATCAACTCTCATAGGAAAGCAATCTTCTGTAGTAAATGCCTATCTGGAGAATGACACAACCATTCTCGTGAAGCTCGCTGACCAGCTCACCTTACCGTTTGAGGTGAGCGATGTCACGATGACCGACACGACGACAGGTAAGGTCATCCCTGTTATCAGGGTCGCCTTGCCTCAGGCTTTTGCCACTGATCCTTCTGGAGAGATGCAACCAGTGCTGGAGGCGTCAGGAGAGCAACGTCCCGCTGTACCTGCTAGCGTGCAAACCGATCTAGTTGAGGTGATGTTGGCCGAGGCTCCTGAGGTGACCCATAGCTTGCAAATCGCTCTAAATGGGTACATGCCAGGCCCAGTTATGCCGCGCAATGTCTTAAACGGAGAGAAATATCTCTACCATGGAGATGACCTGGGCAGTAGCTATCAACCAGAGGCCACATCATTCCGCCTGTGGGCTCCCACTGCCTCAGAGGTGCAGGTACTGCTCTATGAGAGTGAGACCGGCCCCTTACAGCACCAGATCGCGATGCAGCAGAGCGAGAACGGGACGTGGTATGCCCGGGTTTCCGGCGACTGGCAGCACTGGTACTACCTCTACCAGGTGACTGTCCATGGCCTGACACAAAACGCCGTAGATCCTTATGTCAAGGCGATTGCCGTGAATGCGACCCGAGGCATGATTATTGATCTGCCGGAGACGAATCCCTCTGGCTGGCATGAGGATGGATATGTATCTCTCGCCCATCTCGAGGATGCGATCATCTACGAAGTGCATGTGCGTGACTTCTCGATTCACCCGAACTCGGGGATGACAAACAGGGGGAAATATCTTGCCTTTACTGAGCGCGGAACCACCGGTCCCGAAAACGTCGCGACAGGGGTGGATCACCTCAAGGAACTGGGCATTACGCATGTGCAGCTCCAGCCAGTGCAAGAGTTTGCAAGCATCGATGAGCAGGATCCCAATCAGTACAACTGGGGCTATGATCCCCGCAATTTCAATGTACCCGAAGGTGCCTATGCTACGACTCCACATGGGACTGCTCGGATCACCGAATGCAAGCAAATGATCCAGGGCCTGCATGCTGAGGGGATCGGCGTGATCCTGGATGTGGTGTACAATCATACGTTCGCCTGGTACTATTCTGACTTCGACAAGATCGTCCCGCAATACTTCTATCGCACCGACTACGCCGGTAACTATACCAACGGCTCGGGTACCGGCAATGAAATAGCCACAGAGCGACCGATGGTGCAGAAATTCATCCTCGACTCCCTCGCATACTGGGTGAGAGAGTACCACGTGGATGGGTTCCGCTTTGACTTGCTGGCTCTGCTGGGCATCGAAACGATGAAGAAGGTGGACGAGACGCTCCATGCCATTAGTCCCCATATTTTGCTGTATGGAGAGCCGTGGGCTGGTGGAACTTCTGGTTTACCTGCCAATGAACTGCTTACCAAGGGGCGGCAGAAAGGATTGGGCCTGGCCGTCTTCAATGACCATCTCCGCGATGGCCTTGTTGGCAGCGTCTTTGACCGGACAGCGAGAGGGTTCGCAACAGGCGCCTGGGGATTGATCGATGGCATCAAGAAAGCTGTGGCAGGCAGCATCGACGAGTTCACCGCCTCCCCAGGCGAAACCATCAACTATGTGACCAGCCATGACAACTACACTTTGTGGGACAAGATCACCCTGAGCAACCTGGAGGATGCCGAGGCAGATCGGATCAAGATGGACGAGCTTGCCCAGGCAGTGATTCTGACCTCACAGGGCATAGCCTTTCTCCAGGGCGGTGAAGAGCTGCTGCGTACGAAAGGTGGCAACAGCAACAGTTACAATGCGGGTGATGCCGTCAATCAGTTCGACTGGTCGCGCAAAACCCATTACTGGAAGGAGTGGAGGTACTATGCTGCCTTGATTCACCTGCGTAGAGCCCATGCCGCGTTCAGGATGCGATCGGCGAGTGCTATTCGAGCTCATCTCTCGTTTCTCGCGAGCCCTGAGAACACGGTGATGTTCGAACTCTCCGGGCACGCCAATGGTGATAGTTGGGAAAACATCCTTGTCATCTACAATCCCAACAAGATTGATCTCCCGTGTCCCTTGCCGCCTGGGAACTGGACCATTGTGGTCTCACAGGATCGCATCAGTGAAGACTACCTGGGGCGAGCCTCTGGCAGAGTGATCGCGCCAGCTATCTCGTGCATGGTTCTCTATCAGAGGTGATGACGCAGCTGGCAACGCGGACAGAAACCGACCCACGACATGGTTTGCACATACCGTTAGTAATGGTTGCAACAAAATCTAGAGCCGGCTAAGTATAGCTCCGCAGAAAAGGATTCGGGATAGAACTCCGACGCTCAAGAGCATTGCCCTACCGCTATCACAGAATCATCACACCAGAACGAAGCACTTCTTTTTGCCCCTTTTCCTCTTGACACTCATCTTGGATCATGGTATATCTTAACCAGATAGTCCAATAAAGTGGTTTTACTGACCAGTACAGAGTGGCTACAGAGATCAACCTGTCCTTCAGCAGGGAGGAAACCGGATGCCTTTTACGCGCTTTGAGAAACTCGCGCCAGAGAAACGAGAACGACTCTTTGATGTCGCGGCACAAGAGTTTGCCAGCCGGGGCTTTGAGCAGGCCTCGCTCAATCGGATCCTTGAACAGGCACAGATGGGCAAAGGGAGTGCCTACTACTACTTTGAAGATAAGGCCGACCTGTTCTGTACCGTCATTGAGCACGCGCGTGAGCGCTTGCACCTCTCCGATCTCAACATCGACCTTACCACGCTGACTGCGGAGACCTTCTGGCCAACGGTGGCCGGGCTCCGTCGTGAGCCGCTCTTGCGCTCGTTCGAGCAACCGTGGCTTTTCAGAGTGATCAGTGTGCCTGCACACCTCTCCCCTGCGCTGATGGAGCGTGAACCGCTGGCTCGTCTTTCGCACCAGTTCACCACCCTGATCAGACAGCTCATCAAGCGCGGGCAGGACCTTGGAGTGATCCGCACCGATCTGCCCGACGAGCTCCTCTTCGCCTGGCTCTTCGCGCTTGACCAAGCCAGTGATCGGTGGCTGATGAACCACTGGGAGCAGATGGATCGCGAAGCGTGCGCTACCTTCTCAGACGCCACTGTGGCCGCGATGAGCCGCGCTCTCGCTCCAGGAGCCTCCCAGGCTTCATTCAGTCAGTCATCACGAGGGTCGTGATGACCGACGAGCTGAAAGCCGAGGACGAGTACGACGAAAGTACCTGGTATCGGCAAACAGATCTTTTCGGAAAGCAAGGAGGTAAATGATCATGTCTATGAAGTATAGTGTCGTCCTTCCGCAAATGGGAATGCAGATGAAAGACATCAAAGACCCTGTTGAAGCGTTTGAAGCCATGATACGTGTAGCGCAAACAGCCGAGGAGTGCGGCTATGAGGCCGTCTGGCTGGCTGACCACTTTATGCCTATGGTCCAAGAGGTGCGGGGGGAGGGAGACTGGTTTGAGTGCTGGACCAGCACGGCGGCACTGGCACGTGAGACCAAACGGGTGCGCATCGGCCAGGCAATGACGTGCAATGGCTATCGCAACCCGGCGCTGCTAGCAAAGATGGCCTCGACCGTCGATGTGCTCTCGCATGGCCGACTCATCCTGGGTATTGGGTCAGGCGATTTCGAGCGGGAGTTTCGTGCCTACGGCTACGCATGTCCTCCAGCCCCCGAACGCCTGCGGCAAATGGGCGAGGCGGTCCAGATCATCCTGGCGATGTGGACCCAGGATGAAGCCACCTTTGAAGGCACGTATTACCAGGTGCATGGCGCGATCAATCAGCCCAAAGGGGTGCAACGCCCCCATATCCCCTTGTTGATTGGAGGTAGCGGTGAGAAGGTGACACTCAAGCTGGTGGCGCAATACGCTGACGCCTGTGACATCTTTGGCGATCTCGCCACCATTACACGCAAACTTGCGGTGCTCAAAGCGCATTGTGAAGCCGTGGGACGAGACTATGAGAGCATCCATCGGATGACCAGAACGATGTGTATCATCGCGGAGACCGATGAACAGGCACTGGCTTCGATCCCTGAAGAAGTGAAAGCCCATATCGACACGCTAATAAGAAAAGAAGAGTGGCACGGTGCTATAGCTATTGCCCCTACGCAACTTTGGTCGTCGTTCCTGGGACTTGTTGGCAGTCCCGAGACGATCCGCCAGCAGATTGCTGCCTACGAGGCGGCCGGAGTGCAGGAAATGCGCCTGCTCTTTCCTGATGCCGTGCACCTGGAGTCGATCCGGCGCTTTGCCAAAGAGTTTATCGTGTAAGTTCGAGAACCGAGGTCAGAACTCCGGCTCCGACCTTAGAAAGCTCACCAGGTACGCCTCCTGTCCATCAGTGGATAGGTTCCGGCTTGCCTGGTGTAAAGGGCAGCTCAATCAGAAGAGTGAGCCTGGGCCAACCGGCTGGGAATCACCACAAACAAGAGAGAGATGAAAGGAAAAAATCATGCAACACACCGATATGAACAAGGAGGCATTGCAACCAGGGTCCACTGCGACCCCTTTCTCTACCTTCTTCTGGGCAGCCTTTTCTGACGATTGGGCAATCGCTTTCGCTCAGTTCGCCGACGATGTGGAATGGGATATGATGCCCAATGCACAGATCCGCAAAGGTAAGCAGGAGGTCATTCCCTTCCTGAAGGCTTCGGGGTACGCTTCTCACAAAGAACCCGTCGTCATCAGCAATCTGGCCACCAAGGAATGGGGGGTCTGGGAGTACTGGAATATCGGCACGCTGAGCGAAGACGTCGTCGAGTTCGCCAGGCAATCCAAGTGGCCTTTTCCTCACGACCCCCACAATCTCGTTGGTCGGACCTATAAGGAGCCCGTTTGCTTCGTGTATCACCTCAATGCCAAGGGCAAGATTGACCTAGTCAGGGAATATCTTGACGTGGGAAGCCTCATGACTCAATTCGAGTAAGGAGAACCAATCTCGTTCACCCGGACACGGATGAGCTAGAAGCGTACGTTTCGGCTCACCTGCTGAGAATCACCAGAGAAAAGGGAGAGATGAAATGAAAACCAATCCCATGAGTGAAACAGATCTCCAAGCGCGTATGCAGCGTATTCAAGACAATCTGCAGATGATGCATACCTACTTCGACGCGCTTTTCGGAAAAGATCTGAACCCAATCCTTGAGATGATCGATGACCACATCGAATGGTTGATTGTTCCCACCGGAGACACGCTCAAAGGGAAAGAGCAGATCGCGAAGTTAGCACCGAACCACTGGGCGGCTTCGCCCAACCGGATCAAAACCCTGGTGAATGTGTTTGCCAGCGAAGACTTTGCCTGTCTGGAATACCGCACGGCTGGCATGCTGACCAATCAAGCGGACTTTCCTTCGATCTCGTTCCAACCCACTGGGAAGCATTACGAGTTCTTGTGCTGCTTCGTGTTCCATATCACCAATGGCAAAATTGATCGCGTCCACGAGTACTTCGACATGGAGACCGTCAAGCGTCAACTGGGAACCGTGGGCAGCACTCCTGCGCCCTCAGCTTGATGGGATGCCGCCTGAGGCCTCTCTCTTCAGGCAGCGAGAGGCTCGTGCATCGCTCATTGGGAGGGGAGGGAGAGCACGCCAGGATGGTCGGCGGGGGGAGCAATCCTTTCGCCGACCATCCCGACCGGTGCCTTACCCTTGCGTCCCATCGGCAAACAGTGGAGATTGGATCAATATGATGCTGCCTCTTCGCTTGCGTCGCCGCACAGGTGGATCGGTGCGGAGAATGACATACCACTCCACCTCGCCTGGCTCCCACAGCGGTAACTGTGGACTCTGGTAGGGATGATCGTACAGGCGCGGATTGCCCACGCGCAAGAGGTGCCGGTCGTCGGGCTGCCATTCGACCGAGTAGCGAGACAAGGGATGTTCCCCGTACTCCAGCGTCAGCACATCCTGGAAGATATTGATGAGCGTCTTGTTGCCCGCCAATCCCTGCTCGCCATAGAGCAAGAAATTGCGGAATCTGGCATAGCCTGCCTTGGTCAACGTTCGCGTCTCACAGATGGCGGAGAAGGCTCGGTACATTAGGTCCGGCTCCGGCTGCATGCCTTTGACCCACTGGAGCACCGCGGCAGGGCTGTGGCAGCCGTCATCCCGCTTCTCATGGGCCATATGGCGTTGAAAGTTGTAATCGTTCATCCACTTCTCATGCGCGGCCAGCAGGTCTTCCCAGGTGTGCGCTTTCTCGAAGCTCCAATCTGCCATTCTTCTCTGGACGTTGATTATGTGGAATTGATTTTGTCTAGGTAAGATTTCTGTCTCCCTTGTGACATGTCTCATTAACAGATATCCCACGCCTCTGTCAAGAAGGCCCTGAGCTACGTAAGCTGTCATGGGACGCAAAGTAGCGGTTACGAAAGGCAAAAGCAGTATCATATCTCATTGCCAGTTCCCTCAAACGGTGGAGTCGGAACTCGCGGACGCGCAAAATGCCCAAAAACCGATTATTCGAGCTATCGAATGTCTAAAAA
>JBKPBA010000073.1:0-4987 GCA_046726675.1 Chloroflexota bacterium | reverse complement strand
TTTGCGGACAACTCGTGCAAAGCCTGCTTCTTGCAAGCGTTTCAGCGCACCTTTTGTCACACCACCACTAGCTCTGCTACTTGGGTCACCAATATAGTGATAAAGGCGACCCCCACGTTTGAGCACCCTGAAGAGTTGTTGATAAAATGCTCCTGAATAGAGTTCCCCTGCCAGGCTAAATGTGGGTGGATCGTGAATGATACGCGAAAAACTCCCATCTTCGATGGTTTGCACGACCTCGTAAGCATCTCCAATTATTTGACGGATTTTAGGTGAATGGAAAAGTGCCTGAGACCAGGGATTGAGCCGTGCTATCTCCTGCACACCTGGATCAAGTTCTATAGTAACGACTTCATCAGCAGTTTTGGCTGCCTCAATCGCCGTATATCCCAGGCCTGTAGCCGTGTCCAGAACGCGTCCCACGATTGGCGAGATAGCTGCGATCTTTCTCAACGTGTCTTGCATAGGGTCAATGTCTTTGATGCGATGCATCACGAAGCCAGCAATGAGCATGCTGGGTGCTCCCCTCGTAGGTATCAGGCTACAGACACGATTTGTACTTTCAGAGAACACCTGTATTGGTCTGATGGTGTTGTCTTCCAGAATGAAGCAGTTAACCTCAGATTTGCTGATCTTCTCTATGCTATGCCAGTCAAGGTGTTCGTCATTGGGGAATGTAACTCCCTCTGACGTAAGCATTACAGTTACCGTTGAGAGACCCAGATCCGATGATGTTTCAACGGTCATTCGACCTCGCTGTCTGGCTTTGAGCAGCGGTTCTGTCTGGACGTAGGATAAGACGATTGGTTGTGTTAGTTGCATGGTGACAACTCCCCACGGCTAAAACCGGAGGCTTCTCAGTTCACCCGGACTCCCAGCGGAGACCGTCCCTGAAGGCTGTGCCCCAGCCTGTAATAAGATATTCTTGGCGGCGTTCACATCCCGATCCGCCACATAGCCACAGCAAGGACAGATATGAGTACGCACAGAAAGTGCTTTCTGCACGATTGCTCCACATCGGTGACACGTTTGTGTGGTGAAACGCGGATTCACTCGGATCACCTCATGTCCAGCACTTACAGCCTTGGCAGTGAGAATGTCGAGGAATGCGCCCCAACTGGCGTCGAGAATGGATTTCGCAAGGTGATGGTTCTTGACCATGTTGAGGATACGCAAATCCTCCACCACTATATGCTGATAGGATTCGGCATACTGCCTGGCAACCTTAAAATGGTGATCTCTGCGTTGCCGGGTGATCTTCAGGTGTGTCTTGGCGACGTTACGGGCAGCGATCCTTCGTCGATGACTGCCCTTCTTCCGCCGGCACAGGGTGCGTTGCTTGCGCCTGAGCGTCTTCTGAGAGGTACGATAGAAGCGTGGGTTAGGCACGGTGTTGCCCTTGCTATCGGCAAGAAAGACCGAGAGTCCGACGTCAATACTGATGTCAGGATGCTCACACGTGCTGGGAAGATGGTCGGTCTGTGGCTCCATCGCACAGGCAATGCACGCATACCAATGCCCATCAGCGCGATGCACGAGATAGACTGTCTTGGGCTTGCCTTCCATCGAGCGATGCAGCTTGATCTTGAGGAAATGTCCCAATTTCTTGGGAACAATGAGATGCTTCTTGTCCTCGTGCAGGTACACATCTTTGCCGTACTGCCTCAGGTGGATAGAGTGCCACCGGTTCGGTTGCTTGAAACGCGGGAACCCCACATCAGGAAGGCCTAGAGCCTTGGCCGCAAGAAAGCGTTCCTTGGCTTTGGTGAGCCGATCAGCGAGGCATTGTATCGACGTAGCCGGCACATGTTCGCCCCCACGTCCTTTGAAGGTGGCATCCAGGGTGTACTTGCCAGGAAACGTCCCATCCTGCTCATACTGTGCCTTGAGTGTCGCCACCATCTCGTTATAGAGCGTGCGGGTCTGGGAGAGGCAAACCATGAGCAGTTTCTGTTGTGCCTTATTAGGATACAAACGGTACTCAAACATCTTCATGCCTCTATTCTCATCGGTTCATGAGAGTTTGTCAAGAGAGAATATGCCGCTGCGCGGCGCGGCCAATCACTCCCATACCTGAAAGCAGGGACCCTCTGGCCGCTTTGTGGTAGGATTGTATCAGATGATAGGGGGATTTGATAGTGCCGGGGGGAGCGGGGAGCAGGCTCTCCATCCTTCCGGATGAATTACCTGCTAGAATATAATATATGATATATGCGAATTTTGACATTAAGCGTTGGCAGCAGCGTGAGATCGAAAGGAGATGAGGATGACACAGCATACTCCTCCCAGTAACGTGATCTTTCCAGCAAATATATCTCACTTGAGAAAGACCTGGACCTATATGACGGGAGATGCCATTGAGTCCTCGCCAGTAGTTGCCGATGGGGTCGTCTCTGTTGGCTCACGGGACAATAAGGTGTATGCTCTTGATGCAAGGACAGGCAAGCAACTCTGGAGCTACTCCACGGGAGGCGCCATCTACTCTACACCGGCCCTGGCAAACGGGGTCGTGTATGTCGGCTCGATGGATCACACGCTCTATGCCCTCGCTGCCAGTACAGGAGGTAAGCTCTGGAGCTACACCACAGGAGGGGCGATCCTCTCTTCGCCAGCAGTGGCCAATGGGATGGTCTTCGCTGGCTCACAAGATCACCGGCTTTATGCATTTGATGTGAACACCGGCGAGCAGTTCTGGAGTTTCACGACGGGTGGGCGTGTTGACTCATCACCAGCCGTAGCAGAGAGTGCTGTCTACGTCGGCTCACAGGATCACTGGCTCTATGCCCTCGACATGTTCGATGGGATGGTGCGGTGGAGCTTCGAGACAGGAGCCGCCATCCAATCTTCACCAAAGGTCGAGAACGGTGTAGTCTACGTTGGCTCGCGTGATCATACGCTCTATGCTCTCGACGCCAACTCAGGAAAGGCATTGTGGAGCTACCGGGCTGGAGACATCATTGACTCTTCGCCAGCAGTGGCAGACGGCATAGTCTACGTAGGCTCGCATGATCATCGCCTGTATGCCTTGGATGCCGGGACAGGTGAGGAGTACTGGAGCTATACCACCGGCGGGATTGTTGATTCGTCGCCAACTGTGATAGAGGGCGTCGTCTATGTCGGCTCACAGGATCACATGCTCTATGCGCTGAGCGCTCAGGCTGGCGAGAAGCTCTGGAGCTACACCACCGGAGGCAGCATTGTCTCCTCACCTACGGTTGCCAATGGGGTCGTTTACGTGGGCTCAAATGATCACAGCCTGTACGCATTCAATCAAACGTCTATCTCGGCGGAAGTACAAGGGAAAGGATGAACTGCCATGGATGACCAGGTATTACAGAAGGTAAAGGTGTGTGCGATCTCCTTTCTTGGAGTGAATATGGACGATATCGTCAGCGTTGCTGAGGTTTTTAACGATGCCAAGACCCAAGGATTCGAGGTGAGTGTACAAGGGGAAAAGGCACCTTCGACAGAGAAATGCTTCGTTCTGGTGAAAGATGGTGAGGCAAGCATCCTTGCTACAAAAGAAAATGGAGATGAACAGCATGAGCAACAGCACTGACAGATGCCAGCAGTTACGTGAACTACAGGGCTGCCTTGCTGAGGAGCTGCGCATATTAAAAGAGAATCTGCAAGAAGAGGAGCAAGAAGGTGTCGTCAATCCAATTGAGACGGCCACTATTATCATGAGTCTCCAAAAGACACTCAATACGGTCGATCTTGAACTGCAAAAGTGTGGCGATACGTAATAGCTCTGAAGCACAGCTTCTATAGGCCGGGGTTCCTTAGGGAGTACGCAGCGTCATTGTTAGCGAAATATGATGGATAACCAATCCTTCTGGTGACCAGGTTACAGCGCTCACATAGTCCGAGTGGCCTTGATAAGTAAAATGATTAGGGGCTGTGACAAAATGCACGTCAAAGGCAATATCAGCACGAATGTCGGTAAACATAAGGAAAACAATCAGCAGAACAGCTACTATACTCAAAATAATAATAATGCGGCGGCGCTTTGTGCGGTGAGGCCCGGGTGTGAGGGGTTTGTCGAGTATAGACATACATGTGTTCCTTATATTACCTCGTTCGTTACTCTCTGGTAATTATACGTAATTGGGGTTGAGTTATCACACCTTGCATTTTTATGATAATGATCTTGCCTCGTCTATTGTAGTAGACTATAATGGCTCTATTCACTGACCCTGATTGATTGAAGTTGAGAGCCAGCAGAGACACCGATGCAAATCAGCGAACCAGCCGAATACGCTATCCTGGGACTCCTTGAATGCCAACCCATGCATGGCTATGAAATGTTTCAACAGTTTCAGAGTGGTACATTGCGCCAGATCGTCCACCTGGAGATGAGCCAGATGTATGCATTCCTGAAAAAGCTGGAACGCTTAGAGTATATCGAAGCGGAGTTGGAACCGCAAGGTGTACGCCCTCCTCGCAGAATCTTTCACCTGACGGACCCTGGGCGCGCTGTATTTCACGAGTGGCTCATGACACCCGTGGAGCGTCCGCGTGAAATTCGCGTGCTCTTCCTTCTCAAGCTCTACTTCGTACGACAGATCATTCCAGATCAGACTGCACGCTTGATTGATCGAGAAATCATCGCCTGTCGTAAATTTCTAGACCACCTTGAGTCTCAGCGCCTCCCCGATGCCGGGACTAGCGACACCGCTTTCCTCGATCATGTTGTATTACGCAGCCGTATTCACCAGACACGCGCCTTGCTCGATTGGCTGTGTGAATTACAACATGACTTTGCGAAGACACATTGAGGTTCATGCCAAGCCAGGACCGGACAGAAAAATAAAGTTTCTTGATACCTTGCCAGAGGTAGACAAGCCGTGCTACTATCTAATGCGTAGTCTATTTGTTTTCATCGCATAAAACTGGCTTCATTGATTCATGAACACCTTGAGTTTGTCACGCTATTACGAGGTTTATTATGCAGCTCCTGTCTCTTATACACATCTGACGCTGCCGA
>JBKPBA010000072.1:0-7894 GCA_046726675.1 Chloroflexota bacterium | reverse complement strand
GAACAGTGATTTCTAGATGTCGCATGAACGTGTGGTTGCCGACCGCGACCGCCACAACATCGTTGACAATATGCCTTTCCACCTGACAATCCTCAGGTATGATGGGGACTCGACCTTGCACGCCTTTCCCAAAGGTCTCTTCAAAATCAGTAGCAAGGCTGAGTGGCAAATCACGCTCCAGGGCAGCATCGACAACTGCACGCGCCAGGATATGTGTTGATAGCTGCTCAACTGAGGCGGCAAAGCGTAAGAGCGTATTCTTGTCATATGCTCTGGTGCATGTCTCCCCCCATCCAGTATCAGTAGTTTCAGGGCTACCGCCAGAACTCGCCTCAGGAGGATCAGAGCGACTGCCAGGGTCAGGTGTGCGGGCGGGGGTAAACCCCGCCCCTACTATATTCTGATCGCCTGGTTCAGGTAGAACGATGGCGGTCACTTTGGGTATTCCGAGAGTGAGAGTGCCTGTTTTGTCAAAGACGGCGATGTCTACCTCACCGAGTTGTTCGATGGCTGCTCCACTTTTTGCGATGATTCCGTTATGCGCGGCAAGGTCGATGCCAGACATGATAGCAATCGGAGTCGCCAGGATCAGTGGACAAGGGGTCGCCACAACCAACACTGCCAGGGCAAAGACACTATCTCTCGAAATTGCCCACGATAGACCAGCTAACGCAATCGCTGCAATGGTAAATCCGACGGCATAACGGTCAGCCAGACGATGAATGGGAGCTTTCTGCGCCTGCGCTTCCTCTACCAGGCGCACAATCTGAGCATACTTGCTCTCAGCACTGCGTTTGCTGGCACGCACTTCAAGCACACCATCTAGATTCACACTGCCGGAGAGAACCAGCATACCAGGAGTTTTGCGCACAGGTAGAGGTTCGCCCGTCAGATCCGCCTCACTGATGTTGGATGAGCCAGAGGTGACTATGCCATCAACAGGGATTAATTCACCAGGTTTGACGACAATCACCATATCCACTTCGACAGACTCTGCCGGAATACTGATAAGCTGATCACTTTGCCAGATATGTGCCGTGCGGGGAGCGCGTTCGGCAAGCGCTGATAACGATGTGCGCGCCCGTCGCAGCGCGAAAGCTTCGAGCGCTTCGCCACCAGAAAGCATGAGCACAATGAAAGCGCCTGCAAGGTATTCGTTCAAGAGGAGGGAACCAGTGATAGCGAGTATGGCGATAAAATCGACGCTAAATTCCCTATGGATGATATGTTTTATGGTATCCCATAGCAGTGGGATGCCACCCATTAACACAATCACCAGGAGCATCCAGTTGGCAAGATCGGCACGCCCAGCGAGCCACAGCACGAGGCTCACCAGCAATAGTACCAGGGCGCCAAGTGGGATGGGGTAGTTCCTGATAGCTTGCCAGATTCGATGCGACCAGGATTGTTGAGTAACCGCTATTCCCGGTTGCTCCGCAGCACCCTCAATGATGTCTCCTGCTTGAGTTGTAGGTTTATTGCTGGGATTTATATTGATCATCTAGAAGTAGCCTCACCCCAAGGGCGACCGCAAGGGTACGCCCCTACTATACGACGAATCGCCCTGCTAGTGTAGCAATTCGTCAATCCTCGTCTGATAAGTATCCTAGTTTCTTTGCTCTCTGAACCTAGTGTAGTATTATGAGATCACAATTGACTTAAGATACTTTGAACAGAAGTCACGATCTGCTCACAGATAAGGAGAAGACGATGTTGAAACGAATACTTGTTCCTCTGGATGGTTCACCTTTGGCAGAGAGTGCCGTGGCGGTAGCTGCACGAATTGCGCATACTTCTGATGGTACAATCGTGCTACTGCGGGTGATAAGCATACCAACGACATATACCGCTTATAATTATGGTTCTGATATGGCACAGAGTCCCGAGTTAGCTCAGGAATTTATTGATATAGAACGGGAAAATGCTGAGAAGTACCTGGCAGAAATTGCCGGGTTAGATATTCTGACGGGGATTAAGGTTGAGCCAACAGTCACTCCAGGTATAGCAGGGATGGCTATTCTCGATACTGCCAAAGAAGAGAATGCAGATTTAATCGTGATGAGTAGCCATGGGGAAACGGGCTTTAAGCGATTGGCGTTGGGAAGTGTGACGCAGCATGTATCACGACATAGCCCTGTGCCTGTCCTGGTACTATGGGGGGACGGATCAGCTCTTACAAGTGCATTTCCAGATCCAACACGTCCTTTGCGTTCGATAACTGCACTGGTGGCATTGGATGGTTCAGAGCTGGCAGAGACATCGCTTGAGCCAGCGGCCTACCTGGTCGCAGCATTAGCTGTACCAGCGCGAGGCACATTACTACTCAGTACAGTGGCAAATAAGCAAGCAGACAGGGTCAAACATGGGACAGAAGAATACATGCGAGATGAAGCCAAAAAGTATCTGATTGGCATTGCGGAGCGGTTGCAGGACAGCGAGATAGCGAAACTCAATCTTGTGATCGAGTGGTCAATTGAAGAAAGCAAAGAGGTTGCAGATGCGCTTATTCAGGCAGCGGAAAGTGGCAAGATGATAGAAAGCTCTCACGAGTTCACTGGTTGTGATTTGATTGCTATCGCTACACATGGTCGAGGAGGTCTGAAACGGTTGATAGCAGGCAGCGTGACCGAGCATGTGCTTGGCGCGACGAAGTTGCCTATGTTGATTGTGAGGCCGCAGGGTGAGAAAGTGTAATGTCATAATTCAGCTTGAAAACTTAAAGCTGAATATATTTCACCGAAGAAGCGGCTCGGCACTGTTGACAGTAATTGAGTTTTTGTGAATCCGTTTTGGCGTGAGAGCGTTTCCCATGTTCTATAGGAGAGTGGATAGGGTACCCACATGTTGCCACGGTCGGCATTGTATTCTACCAGGATTAATCGTCCACCTGGGCGCAGGTAGCTACGGATCAATTGTAAGACAGGGTCTTTGTGGTGTACGAAATGGAGAGAGTTGGCCATTATGATGCCGTCAAGAGTTGGAAGGTCGAGTCGTTGGGTAAAGTCCGCGGTTATATAATTGACGGTTGTAGTGGGAAAGTTGGTGCGTATGGCTTTTTCTTGATCTTTAAGCGCTCTCTGGTCTTTGTCGATTGTGTAGATATGGCCTGTTGGTCCGATCAGATCGGCCAGGGCCAGGGTGAAGGCACCTGTGCCTGAGCCCAGGTCGGCCCATATGCCGCCTTTTTCTAGTATGCCTTTTTGAAGCAGGTTGATGTGGTCTTTGTGGTTCATATGAACTATTATAAAACTTTATACGTGTTCAAAGTGTGTGCTGTTTGTTATGTTACTTTCTTGACAGTGGGCTTCAGGGCAGATAGTATTTAAGTGAGGGCGGGTAATGAGACCTGCCGAACCCATCGCTTTGGGAGGTGCAATGTTGCCCCAAAAAGAGTGTTACCTCATACTGGGCGGAGCAGGCCTGGTTGGCAAACAAATTGCGCACCGCATTGCTACTGACAACAACCTGTCTCCCCGCAAAATCGTCATCGCTTCGTTGTACAGTTATGAAATTGAAAGTGCGTTAGCTTATTTACGTAAAGTACCCGGTGAAAAGTCAATTGAGTGGGTTGGGGAACATGGCAACATATTCGTGCGTAACGAATATGCGGATGAAAATCCCAAAGAGTTACTTGTAGATTCCGCACATCGAGAAGCATTATTCGCGGACCTGTTCAACAAAATAGAGGATGCTTACGAGCATTCTCGCCTCGTCACCATCATTCGTAAACATCAACCGGACGTTATTATAGATAGCATCAACACCGCAACCGCGATCAGCTATCAAAACGTTTACACGGCTTCGAACCAGGCCAGGAAACACGCGCAAGATCTTTTAGAGACAGTTCGTATGGGCGACATACAAAGTGCTCACAATAAGACAGAACAAACCAGCCTGGCGCTGTATGAACTCTTGTTGAGTCAATCCTTGCCGGAACTTATCCGCCACGTCTTACTGCTGCATAAAGCGATGGTCGAGGTAGGCACACGCCTTTACCTTAAGATCGGCACGACGGGCACCGGCGGGATGGGATTGAATATCCCATATACCCATAGCGAGGATAAGCCCTCCGCCCAGTTAATGACCAAGACAGCGGTAGGCTTTGCGCATACTGGTCTCTTGTTCTTGATGGCTCGCACTGCAGGCGGCCCGATTGTGAAGGAGATCAAGCCCGGGTGTCTTATTGGCTATGCCGATGTTATCTGCCGTAAGATACCGGAGCGTGGCAAAGGCGACAAGTTTATATATCGCTTTACCAGCAAAACCGAATGGTTGGATGAATACCTGACGCTGCATGAGCCTGAGAGTAAGTACCACAACCTGGGAGAACTCGAACTGCCGATCATTGATACTGGCGAGAATGGCCTGTTCACCAAAGGCGAATTTGAAACAATCACGGCCATGGGTCAGATGGAGTTCATTACTCCTGAAGAGATCGCTCACGAAGTGGCAATGGAGATTCAGGGCAGCAACACGGGACGGGATGTGATCGCTGCTATCGATGGTGCTGTGATGAATCCCACCTATCGAGCAGGTTATCTACGTCACCGGGCGCTGGCTGATCTTGAACGTTTAGAGGCAGATACCAGCACGCATAGCGTAGCTTTGGGAGATTTGGGGCCACCGGAGATTTCCAAGTTGCTCTGGGAGGCAGAGTTGCTCAAGCTACGATACGAAACGCTACGAGCTGTGCTGAAACATACGCCTGAGGAACTTTCTGAGGAACTCGCTGGACTGATCCAGTCAGAGGAGTTTGATCAGATGTGCCAAACAATCATTTCTTTGGGATTGCCCATTCTGCTACCGGATGGCAGGCAGATCATTCGTGGCCCTCGCATACGCATTCCAGAGAGAATTGAGCCTGATGTGAGGGTTACAAAAGAGGATGTGGATGCCTGGGCGCAGAAAGGCTGGGTTGATTTGCGGCCCCAGAATATGGCTCTGTGGCAAGAGCGTTTTGAGAAGATGGAGAGGAGCCGGCAAGATATCCGCGGTCGTGGGTCGGCAGCGGTCACTATCGAGGGATATATTTATGACAACATTCGCATTGGCGAGGTTGTGGGCTGGATCTTCAATAACGAGCAAGATGGATACAGGATTAAGTATGGACATAGGATTAAGTGATGGTATTTCTTTGCGGTGATGATTCAGGTAAGATTGTCGCACTTGTCGCTATTGTTGCACTTGTAACGATCGTAGCAGTTGTATCTCACTCATTCATCTTGACCCGGTCTAACAATTTCTGCACAAACAGATGAGCATCCTCTGGATATCTTGCCGTGATCAGATTCCCATCCTCAACGACAAACGGCTTGCGGATACTTCCACCGTGCATGAAATCGCTTCTCTGCTTGAGCACGCTCACAGTTTCGTCTTCGACATACTCGGGGTAAGTTCGGTAGTAGTCACCCAATCTCCAGAAAGTCAGATAATAGCCAGCGCGTTCCAGTCCTTTTACCAGCCCTGTGATTTTTCTTCCATAGAGCACACTTCTTCCCGTTTCAGGACCGATCGTCCTTGCCAGCACAAGGATGCCATGGCAGATAGCACCAACGACTTTGTTTTGTTTGATAAACTCCAAGGCCTTGTTCTGCACGACCTTGCTTTCTAAATACTGGCGCATACCCTTTGCATGACCACCGGGCAAGAGTAGCAGATCATACTCCTGTGTGTCTATGCTTGCGTATGGGGTGGGGTGCCGGAACTCCTCGCTCTTTTCGAGTTCTCGATATGCGGCAATGGCATCCGGCTTTGCACCCAATTGCCCAAAAATGACGCCTGTCAGTAGACGCGGGTCGGTCTGGCCTACGTGCCCTGTTTCTGTGCTGAATGTTACTTGCAGGCCGGCTTCTATAAAATGTTTCCAGGGAATAGAAACCTCTGTTGTATCGAAGTCTTTGTCGGGAAGCGGTATGATTACTTTTTTAGTCATAGAGTCTTGTCCTCCAGTTGTCCTTTCACTCGTGTGTTGCATGTGGCACTTCCGGCTATACAGTGTTACGTTCAACTGGGAGCACCTTCCTCTGATCGTGTTCTCAAGTCTGGTTGTGCCGATCCTGGGGGAGATCTTCCGCTACATGTTCCTCTCCCTTCACGGTGCCTTTCGCGTGAAGCAGGGATGATGGCGCCCGATACAGCCCAAGCATGCTCCCTATCCCTGCCATCAGGCCGCTAGCCAGACCACCTGGCAGTCCTGCGGTGAGCCCGCCAATGACTCCGAGGATCAGGCCAATGACCAGGCTGATTTCGAGACGTACGGCGATGCCTTCTCGCATATTGAGGGCAAGACCGAAGCCCAGACCAATGATCAGGTCTGCGACGAGATCCGGGCCAGCGATACCAATCCCAGCCGCCAGACCAACGATAACGCCGAAGGCAAGGCCCCAGGCCAGACCGAAGCTCAGACTAAGCGCCAGTCCTGCAGCCAGACCAAACGCTGGCACCAGCCATGCTCCGAGTACATTCGTGTGGAGCAAGGCATAGACGCCTGGTAACCCGAAGACCACACCAGCTGTGAGGCTGACGACGATGCCGAAAGAGACACCCCGGATCATGCCGAAGAGCAGGCCCACTACCAGCCCAAACGTGACTCCGATGGCCGCGACCTCCCACTGGCTCCAGGGCACCCCATGAGCCTCGTCTGACCAGACGAGCACGTGCGAGGGTAGCGGGATGAAGCGTACCAGCATAGCAAGCACCCAGGAGAGCAGGAACAGGGGCACGATCAGACGGGCCAGCATCAAGCCGCGTTGCCGAAAGCCGCCTGGCTCATAGGTCATCCGAAAGCGGGCAGGCTGAAACACTGCCAGGGCTATCCAGTGCAACGGTTCCCCGATCCCCGCGTGATAGACACGTTTCATCATCAGACTCTTCTCCTCATTTCCAGATAGGAGCGTCTCACGACGCACACGCTCCACCACTGTCCCGTTCCTCCTCCCGCGCATTCAGGGGGAGAAGGAAAACGGCAAGAGCAGGTTTGTAAGTTGATCCAACCGCCCTGTGAGCAGGAGCATCCCCATCAGGATCAAGATCACGCCCCCAATGAACGAGAGGGAACGCGTGTAGCGGCGGATTGGGCGCAGAAGCGAACCCGCACGATCCAGCAGGAGGCCGACCAGCAGAAACGGTACTCCCAGGCCCAGTGCATAGGCCAGTAGGAAGATCACCCCTTGCAGCAGTGTTGCTCTGACGGCGATCAGGATCAGGACTGCACCGAGAATGGGGCCAGTACAGGCTGACCAGCCTGCCCCAAAGGCCATGCCAATGAGTCCTGACCGCCACCAGACAGAGCGGCCTGGCTGCACAAGTACGCGGTGGTCCCTGGATACCCACGGGATTGGCAAGAGTCCCGTGAGCGCGATACCAAAGAGGATGAGCAGCAGCCCGGCGAGGCGCGCCAGCCACTGCTGGTAGGTGCGCAAGGCGAGGCCCACAAGGGAAGCTGCGGCTCCTAACAGCGTGAAAAGCAGCACAAACCCCACCACGAAGCAGAGGGCGTGCAGAGTCACCCGAAAGCGGGCTGTGGGCTTGCTTTGCGCCTCAAAAAGGCTCGTTCCTGCCAGGTAGGACAGGTAGCCCGGGACCAGCGGTAAGACGCACGGGGAAAGAAAGGACAGCAGCCCTGCTCCAAAGGCCGCCAGCAAACCAAGATGTGAAAGAGACATTCCTATTTCCCTCCTGCGTCTCTCAATGCGCGAAAGGCAGCAGATACTAGCCCTTGAGCAAGGGAGCGATACTCTCTGCCAGGGTGTCCTTCTCCCCAATGAGCGAACTGCCCGAACTGATCAGGGGAGGTGGCTGGTTCGCCCAGGTGGCTGTGGGGCCAAACAACCAGTAGGCATCCCAGTCGCTGGCTTGATTGTCCGGCAGATGCGCCACAAACCAATCTCCCATG